>JAQBTG010000036.1 GCA_027624955.1 Pseudomonadota bacterium | reverse complement strand
CCCGCCACAGAAAATGCTCGGGGTCGGCTTCACCGCCCAGGGCTTTGATATATCGTCCCACTATCTGCGTAACCCCGACAGCTACAAAGTGAAGGTCAAGTTCATCTTCGAAGGCATCGGCAAGGACGAGAAAATCGGCGATTTCGGTTTGATCGGCAATGGCGCTGCCGGGCTTGAATTGGACCGCGCGGACCGCCTGCTCGGCACCCCACCCGATACCTATGTCGTCGCATCCTCGGTCGAACATACCGACATCTACCTCGTCGTTTGCGAGGAAATGCTGGTCTCCACACCGGGCGTCGGCGGGCATGAAAATCCGCTGGTCCGCGCCGATATTACCTTCCATGAGACGCAGAACGGCGGCGCTGTTTGGTCAACCGGCTCTATCGCCTGGGCCGGCAGCCTGTCTCATAACAATTACAAGAATAACGTTTCGCGCATGACAAAAAACGTGCTCAAACGCTTCATCAATCCGAAGCCGTTCTAAGAAAGCACGAATCCGAGGGAGATGAGGCCGGCCGCCAAGCCGGCCTCTTTTTTTATGTTTGGCCCTCAAGCGCCGGGCGGGCGCGTGCGCGCCCTTGGCTACCTCGTATAAACTCGGACGCGCAGTCGCGCTTGCCGGAATGCAAAGGGCATTCCGGTTGGTGGTGCCGTATTAGTAAGCCTTTGTGGGTTCCCTACGACTCTCCTGCCCGCGCCCTGTACTGCGAAAACTCCCGCAGCACGAAATCGAAATGGGCGTCCATGGCCGCGGCTGCGGCTTTGGGGTCGTGGCTGCGGATAGCCTCGTAGATGCGGACGTGCAGTTCGAACATGCCGTCTCGGTAGTGGTTGCTTTCCATCAGGCGCGAGGCGAGCAGGCGCGACGCCTTGGCGAGGGCGCCATGCAGTGTCGCCATCAGATGGGTGAGCACAGTATTGCCGGCTGCCTTGGCGATGGCGCAATGGAAGCGCACATCGGGCTCTTCGCCAGTGCCGCCCTCGGCAACATCGCGTTTGATATCGGCGAAGATCGCGGCCAGGTCGGCGATGTCCTCTGGGCTGGCATATTCGGCAGCGAGATAGGCTGAGCGGTGCTCCAACACGCGGCGCAAATCTAACAATTCGTTGACGCGGTCAAAATCGGTGCCGATCAGACGCTCGAAAGAATTGCCGAGGTGGTCGTTGGAGGCAGCGCGCACATAAAGGCCTTTACGCGGGCGGATCTCGATCAGCCCCTCACCTTCCAATCGCTTCACCGCTTCTCTCAACGCCGGGCGGCTGATGGCGAGATGCCCGGCCAGGGCGCGCTCGCTCGGTAGGCGTTGGCCAGGCGCCCATTTGCCACCGGAAATGCCCTCACGAAGGCGCTCGAAAGCGGCTTCGCCGAGGCTGCCGCGTAGTGGCTGCACATCCATATCGTACCCCAATGATTGCGATGCGGGCAATCTGGTCTGACCAGACTAACGCCGGCTGGGCGGCGCCGTCAAGCGCTGGCGGCCGGGGTCGGATAGGCTCAGGCGGCGGGCACCAACGGCAAGGTGATGTGCGACGGGCGCGCCGAATCGTGAAATACGCGTTGGGTCGCGACGAACCCATCGTAATAACCGCCATTCAAATCCTTGCGGAATTTGTTGAGATGGCGCTCAAAGGTCGGGAAGTTGCTGCTCGCGACTTCGATCCGAATGCGGTGTCCTTTAGCGAAGCGGATCGCCGTGCTGCCAACACGGAAATCATATTTGTAGACCTCACCCGGCTTGATGGCGGTTGGCTTCTCGCTGCTCTCGCGGTGGCTCGCACGCTGGATGGCATCGACGATATTGATCGCACGTCCATCAGGATGGACGTCGACCAATTTGATGGTGAAATCGGTATCGTCTGCGCTCGACGCAGCGTAGAGCGTCACATCGACCGGGCCGATCACCGCGACGTCTTGGGCCAGGTGCGCCGTGGTAAACACCAGCACGTCGTTGCGCGTTTCCACAGGGCGTTGATCCATCGGCCCCATCGGCGCAAGCGCGGCGAGGCAGCAACTGCGCCCGCCCAAGCTCTGTACCGGATAGTTGGGGTCGGACACATAAATATCGTGTGGTTCTTCGCCTGGCTCCTGGCGGCTAAGGACGCCATCGCCATTCAGTGAATTGGCGCGCCCGCCGCTGTGCATAAAGAATTTGGTGAATTTGGTGCTCTTCAGCGGCCATTCTTCGGCCTGGCGCCATTTGTTGGCACCCATGACAAAAACTGAAACCGGCGGCTCGTCCATAAGGCCCGTATCTTTGCCGGCCAGCCAATGATCGAACCAGCGTATCATTAATTCGTCGGTGCGGTTGCGCGCTTCGGGGCCAAAATCCATCTCACCCATCGCCTGGGTCCACGGCATGTGAAACCACGGGCCGATCACCAGCTTCTGCCCGGCCCGCGCCTCTTCCGTCTTGGCGCCTGCCTTGAGACCGAGGTAATTGCGGATATTGCCCTCGACGAAAATGTCGTACCAACCGGCGATATGCAGCGCCGGCACATCGATCTCGCCATATTTGTCCGAGGTCTGCCACTTTTTCCAATAGGCGTCGAAGGTCGGGTGCTTCAGCCACTCATAGTAGAAGCTGTTGAATTTCTTGGGCAAATCCGGGTGGTTCGTGACTGGTAAATGATCGTAGGAACCGCAAATGCCGGTCAGGCGTTGGATCGCCGGGCGCACCTCCGCCGGCTTGCCCTTACGGAACACTTCGCCGATCGAGAGATAGGCCGCCCAGCCCTGCACGAACGCCTGATGCAGCGCGCCGTTCTTAAACGTCCAGTCGTCATAAATGCCGTCTGAGGTGAGCGCCGGCACCATGGTGGTGAAACCCTTGGGCCGCTTCACGGCGGCTAGCAATTGCGTCTGCCCGGGATACGAAAATCCGTACGTACCGACCTTGCCATTCGATTTGCTGAGCTTCACGCAAGCCTCAATGGTATCGACGCCATCATCAGCTTCGTCGTGAAACGGGCGGAATTCGCCGCCCGAGGCGCCGCGCCCGCGGGTGTCCTGGCTGACCACAATATAGCCTTGTCGGGCATACCATTCGGGATGCATGAAGGCCTGAACTTCCGCCACGGCTTTGTCATAGGGCAGGCGCAACAGCAGCACCGGATATTCGCCGTCTTCCTTCGGCGTATAGATATCCGCCATCAGCTCGACGCCATCGCGCATTTTCATGGCAACGCCGGTTTCAACCTCAACCTCGTGCAGTTTGTCATCGGCCATTGGTGACTACCCCTCAACGAGTTGATATATTTCGCCAATTGCGAATCGGTTTTGATTTCAAACCGCACCGCCCAGGCGCCTCACATGCGTACCACACTTAGATTGAGAGAATATATCCGATCCCGTCAGAGTGCGGCAAAATTCCATCGATGAGGCCTCTGGCGCTCGATGACGCCAAGGCTACGGATCCGGCAGATTGCAGAATATGCCGCGCTGCAACATCTGGTATGACCAGATTATCCGAGCCGACGCATTGTCTGTCATAACCTTCTGTGATATCGCAATGGTGAAAATCCACTCACGCGGCGGCCGACTGGACGCTGACGTGTCGAACGAGAGAAAGAGGGCGATATGGATGTGAAAGCGCTGAACCGTATGGCCTCCGCGCTCCTCACCCGTCATTCCGGGCGTTTGGCGAAATGGAAACTGACCAACACGGCCAAGCTGGTGAACGATCTGGCCGATTATTTCGCAGCCAATGGGGCGAAAAACCATGCCCAGATCGTCGCCGCCACGGAAAGCACAATGCTGGCGATCGACCGCGTCAACACCTGGATCGACGCGATGATCCCGTGGTCCGATCTTGACGCCAAACTGAAGCTCAACCGCGCGGCTAAATAGGGCAGGAGAAATACCATGTGTGGCGTTGGCGGCATCTTTTTCAAATCTGCGGAGCATGGCCAGAAGACCGGCGAGATTGCCTACCGCATCCTGGACGGCATTTTTCGCCGCGGCCCGGATTCAACCGGCGTGACGCTGTGGCACGCCAATGAGCCCGGTCTCCTTTACGTTGGCGTCAATTGCGAAGCGCCCGGCGGTGGGCCGCGCGTTCTCGAATTGTTAGACCAGCTTGGCACCGTTAAACGGGCAACCGACGGCCACGGCTATGTTAGCGCCGCCATCGTCTTTGACGGCTCGGAAGCGGATTTGGTCGACGCCATCGACGCGCTCGACCCCGGCATTTCCGTCGGCAGCATCGCCCGCCACCTAGAAGTGCTCAAACATATGGGCGGTGTCGCCAATCTCGACGCCGAGTTTGATCTCAAATCCTACAATGGCCGCCTGGCGATGGGCCTCACCCGCTATGCCACCGAGAGCCGCATTGATTTTACCAACGGCCAGCCGCTGACGGCGCGTGCCCATTCGGACCTCTCGATCGTGCATAACGGCCATATCACCAACTATCACCATTTGCGCTCGAGCTACGGGCTCAAGGGCTATAGTTTCACGACGCAGAATGATTCAGAAATCATCCCGATCATGCTGATCGATGAAATGTCGAAAGGCGCAACGTTCGAGGATGCGCTCCATATCTCGGTCGAGAAATTGGACGGCTGCTTTACCTACATCGCGGTCACAGATAGTTGCTTCGCGATTGTCAAAGACGCCTACGCCGCCAAGCCGCTGGTGATCGGCGAGACCGATGATTTCATCGCGATGTCATCAGACCCACAATCCTTAAGAGAAGGCGTGCTGACCGATATCGATGTGTGGGAGCCAGGCGCCGGCGAGGTGCATGTATGGCAAATGTAGAAACCCTCACGATCGACTGCAGCGACAAGCCGACGCGCGACATCAACATTGCCATCCGCCAGGCGGCGGAGGATGGCGTGCCGGCAGTGGAAATTCTCAATACCCAGGCGCGGCATAACATCGGCGTCGGCATTCTAAAGCCGATCCACATGATCTATCGCGGCCATGTCGGCTATTACACGGTTGGCCTGTGTGACGGCGTGACGGCGGAAATCCACGGCAGCTCGGGCTGGGGCGTGGGCGACAATCTAATGGCCGGCGAGGTGGTGGTGCAAGGCAATGCGGCAAGCTCCGCCGCGCCCTCGATCCGCGGCGGGCGTGTAGTGGTTAAGGGCAATGCCGGGCCGCGCGCTGGCATCTATCTCAAATCCGGCGAACTGATCGTCGGCGGCGACGCCGGCTATATGTCGGGCTTCATGATGCAAAACGGCAAATTGATTGTTTGCGGCAATTCGGCCAAGGGATTGGGCGATTCAATGTATCAGGGACAGATTTGGCTCGGCGGCAAAGCCGAGGAATTGGGCAGCGGCGTGACCGAGGTCGAGCCGGAAGCGGGCGAGCTGGACGAGGTTCTCGAATTGCTCGAACGTTATAAAATTAAACCGCCAAAAGCGTTCAAAAAGCTGCAATCAGACCGTTCCTTATGGAACTTCAACAAGCATGATTTTGCTGCCTGGAAGGACGCACTATGACCGGTGAATTCCAAAGACCGCCCGCCTATAGCGGCACCTGGCACCCCGACGCGATCGAGGAAATTCACGAGAAGGCCGAGCTCGGGCGCTACCAAATTCGCGGCCAGGCGACCAAACGCCAAAACCTCCCCAATTTCGATGATCTGGTGTTCACCCCGGCTGGACTGTCGCGCATGCCGCTCGAAGGCTATCGCGAACGCTGCGATACCAAGGTCGTCATCGGTGAGGGGCGGGTGTCACGCCCGCTGGTGCTGGAACGCCCGATCATGATCGCTGGTATGAGCTTCGGCGCATTGTCGGTCAACGCCAAGCGCGCGCTCGGCATCGCGGCGACGCGCTGCGGCATCTCGACCTGTACCGGCGAAGGCGGCATGCATCCGGAGGAGCGCGAGCATTCTTCCAAGCTGGTGATGCAATATCTGCCGAGCCGCTACGGCATGAACCCGTATGACCTCAAGAAGGCCGACATGATCGAAATTGGCGCCGGCCAGGGCGCCAAGCCCGGCACTGGCGGCGTGCTCCTCGGCCTGAAGATGTCCGAGGAAGTGGCCAAGATGCGCGACCTGCCGGTCGGCATTGATCAGCGTAGCGGCTGCCGCCACCCAGATTGGATGGGCGCCGACGATCTTTATATGAAGCTTGAGCAGCTCCGCGAGGTCACCAACTACGAGGTGCCGATCTCGATCAAAGTTGGCGCCGCGCGTATCGCCAACGATGTGCGCATTGCCTGTAAGGCCGATGTCGATGCCATCGTGTTCGACGGCATGGAAGGCGGCACCGCCGCCTCACCGACAATCCAGCTCGATCATGCCGGTATTCCGACAATCGCCGCCATAGCAGAAGCAGTGGAGGCGCTGCATGACATGGGCAAGCAGGATCAGATCAAACTGATCGTCGGCGGCGGCATCAAGAACGGCGCCGATGCGGCCAAGGCGATCGCGCTTGGCGCCGATGTGGTCTATCTCGGCACCGCGCCGATCATCGCGCTCAATTGCCACGCGCCGATCTATCTTGAAGATTACGAGCGCCTCGGCACCACGCCGTATGAATGCCAGCATTGCCATACCGGGCTTTGCCCGGTCGGCATCACGACCCAGTTGCCGAAGCTGATGGCGCGCCTCGACGTCGACGAGGCGGCCGATCGCGTAACCAATTTCCTCAACGCCATGACCATGGAAATCCAACTCTTCGCGCGCTCCTGCGGCAAGAACAGGGTCTCCGATCTTGATCCCAACGATATGCGCTCGCTTACTCAGGATGTGGCGATGATGACCGGCATTCCGATGGTTGGGCTGAACGGCCGCAAGCCGTGGTGGACAAAATTCTGACCGACTAACCAAACGACCGCCTCACCTAACGAAGGAGCGCAACATGGCGCAGGCAAAGGGCAAATCCGGGGACCGGGTCGATAAGATTCTCGCCAAGCTCCGCCGCGCCGGCGTCGAGCATGTGCGCTTTGAGCTGCCTGACCTGCATGGCTCGGCGCGCTCCAAACAAGTACCGATCGAGTGGTTCGCGCAGTTCGCCCGCGACGGCGTCAACATGTATGGCGGCGTCGTCGCGCTCGACAGCGCCTCGCAGGTCGTACCGGGTTCGCGCTACAACGAAGAGGTAAATTACCGCGATCAAACGCTGATCCCGGATTTCGCCTCGCTGGCCCCGGTGCCGTGGATCGAGAACACCGCGCGGGTTATTTGCGACACCCAATGGGCGCCGGGTGAGCCGCTGCGCGCCGCGCCGCGCTATGTCATGCGCGAGATGCTGAAGCGCCTGGACAAGCTCGGTTTCAAGGCGGTGATGAGCCATGAGTATGAGTTTTTCGTGCTCGACCGCGAGACCCGAAAGCCGTTATTCGACGGCGTTCATATTTTCAATAATCTTCGTAACGAGCAGCTCCCGGTGATCCGCCAGGCGGTCGATTATTTGCGCGCCGCCGGCATTCCGATGCTCACCGCCAACGCCGAATATGCGCCGTCGCAATATGAGCTGGTCTATAGCCATGTCGAAGGCATGGCCGGCGCCGACAACGCCTATACTTTCAAGAACAGCCTGAAGGAGATCGTCCACCAGGCCGGGCAGATCGCCACCTTCATGACCAAGCCATTCGCCGGCAGCGCCGGCTCGGGCTGCCATTATCATCTCAGCCTGGTGCACAAAAAAGGCGGCGGTGGCGCGTTCATCGACAACAGCAAGCCAGACACGATGTCGGATACGCTGCGCTATTTCGTGCAAGGCATCATCGATCACGGCGCCGCTTGCATGGCGCTGTTCAACCCGACGCCCAATTGCTACCGGCGGCTGAGACCAAATACGTTTGCGCCGTCCAACATCTCATGGGGCGCGGAAGACCGCAGCGCCATGGTGCGCATCAAATCTCCCGGCTCAAAAGCGATGCATGTCGAAATGCGCGCCGCGTCAGCGCTGAGCAACCCCTATCTCACCGCTGCCGGCACGCTTGCCTGCGGGCTCTTGGGCCTCAAGGAAAAGCGCAAACTGGGGCGCCAAAGCGACGGGCCGAGCGAGGATGATACCGGCCTGCCGCCCTTCCCGGCTTCGCTCGATGAAGCGCTAAATCTGCTCAATGCCGATAAGGCGCTGTGCGGCCTGTTGGGCCAGGAGTTCGTCGATGTGTTTACCACGGTGAAACGCTACGAATTGGCGCGCTTCAACGACCATGTCAGCCAGTGGGAAAGCGACGAATATATCGAGCTTTATTAGATAAGCCCTTCTTCCGCAGCGGGGAAGAGGGGTTGGGGAGAAGGAGCGAACCGAGCGCGAGGCGCTTTTCTGTTTGGCCCCTCAAACGCCGGGCGGTCCCCTCCGCTCCCTTGGCTACCTCGTATTAACCCGGACGCGCGGTCGCGCTTGCCGGAATGCAAAAAGCATTCCGGGGGTGGTTCCGTTTTGGGAAGTTTTTTACGGGGTCGTTCGCGGGGTGGGCGGGCTCCGCCCTATCGAGCCATGATCGCCTTCATCATCCCCCAGTTCACCGCGAGATAGCCGCCAGACTGGGTTTCGATGGCCGCGGCCAAATGGCCATGCGCTGCCGGCAAGGCATGGAACGGCAGGCCCGGATAGGCGTGGTGTTCGGCGTGATAGGGCATGTTCCAAGCGAACCAGCGGACGAAGGCGTTGCTCCGCGTGGTGCGGGAGTTTTTCAGCATATCGGCAACGCGGGGGCAGCCGCCATGCTCGGCCAGGAGTAAAAGGCGGAGTGCCGGCTGGCCTAAGAGCGCCGGGGCCAGCCAATAGAACGCGATGGCCAAACTTCCCGCCGCCAGCGAGGCAGCGATAACGGCGCCATAGAGAAGCAGATAGAGCCGTGCTTCGCGCATGATTTGGCGGCGTTTGCGCGGGGCGATGAAAGTTTCCTCCACGCGCCCAAAGGCGTGACGGACTGTGGTGGTGATGCGCTC
Organism: Pseudomonadota bacterium; assembly: GCA_027624955.1. Classification (NCBI taxonomy): domain Bacteria; kingdom Pseudomonadati; phylum Pseudomonadota; species Pseudomonadota bacterium. The sequence goes on along the minus strand of JAQBTG010000036.1, from coordinate 32,896 downwards.
GCGCCAATAGGGCAAGCCGGAGATCAGCCATAGATAGGCGCCCAAATTAGATGGCTTGGCAGAGGCGAGTTCCGGATCGAGCGCAGCATCTTGAGTATGGCGGTGGTGAGCGAAATGGAATTCGCGGAAATAGCCTGGCGGCAGCACCAGCACCGCGCCGGCCAACAGCGCCACGCCATCGTTCAGCCAGTGCGCGCGGAAGGCGGTGCGGTGGATCGCCTCATGCTGTGGCGCGAAAAGGAAAATCAACAGCGCGCCATAGACTGCGAATAGCGGCACCAGCCACAGACTAAGCGGCACGACAGCGATCCCGACCGCCAACGCTGCCAACAGAGAGAAGTGGCTAAACAGCCGCACCAGGCCTTTGATATCGGAGCGCTGGCTCAACGCGCGGAGCGTGTCGCGATCCAGTTTCTCGGCGAATGCTTCATCCATGTCTGACCCGACGACCGCGTGCCGGGGCGACCGCCCCTTAGACGGCGGCCTCGTCGCCGAGCGCCGCGCGCAGTTTCGGCATCACCGCGTTGGCCATCAGGTCCATCGACGCCATCAGCTTCGGCTTGTGCACAGGGCCCTGCAAATCGGCGGCGGTCATCAAGATGGTGCCAAACGGGCCGATTTCTTCGCGCAGCGCTAAGAGCTGCTCGGCGACGCTGTCCGGGCTGCCGGCGATGATAAAATTTTCGCAGGCATATTCGGCGGTCACCGCGTCGTCCGGCATATCGGGCGAACTCTTCATGATGGCGTGGAATTCAGCGCGCCGGATGAGCTCCACCAGATAGCCGAAATAATGGGCGAATGGGCCATCCGGGCTCAGCGCATAATCCTTGGCCTCATCATCGTCGGGCGCGACGAAGATGGTGCGCGCGACACGCCAATCGGCGGGCTCAGGAATGCGCCCGACTTCCCTGCAGGATGCGCTGAAGCCGTCCCAATGGCTCTTGATGGTGGCGGTCGGGACAAAATTGGCCGAGATCACGCCCCAGCCTTTGATGGCGGCGGTGTGGACGCTGCCGGAATTATGGCTCATGGCGGAGGCGACCAACGGCGGATGCGGGTGTTGGTAGGGTTTAATAATCTCGCCGACGCCGAGATCGGGATAGAAATGCTCGTCGAGACGGATGTTCCAATATTTGCCGGAAATATTGTAGGGCGGGCGCTGCGCCCACAGCTTGAGCACCGTATCGATGCATTCGCTGGCCATTTCGCGCCGCACTTGCACGTCGGTGACACCGAACATCTCGAAATCGCTCACCAGTCCGCCGGGCGAGACGCCCAACACCAGGCGGCCATCGCTCAGATGATCGAGCAACGAGGCATGGGCGGCGACCTGCGCCGGATGACGCTGCGGCAAATTGACCACGCCGGTGCAGAGTTTGATCTTCTCCGTCCGCGCGATCAGGTTGGCGAGAAACATGAACGGGCAGGAAACCGGCTCAGACAGAGTGGTGTAATGCTCGCCAATCCAGAATTCATCGAAGCCGAGACGGTCGCATTCGACCGCGACTTCAACATCCTCTTTGAGCACCGTGTGCGTGTCACGCTTGTGATCATTCACAGGCATCATGAACATGCCGAACTTCATCGAAACTCCCCTTGCCGCTGAGCGCTGGGGCAATATAGCGGACGCGGCGCGCCGAGCGCCAGCATGGCCAGCGGGCGCGGCAAACGATAGACTTTTAGGGCTCCGGCGCGCTGCGCCGGTTGTCAGCGCCAGTCACCCAGGAGCACGCCATTACGACCCCCTCTTTGCCCGCACCGCGGACCACGCGCCTTGCCCTTGTCGCCCTGGCGGTGGGCATTGCTAGTGTTGGATTTGCGCCCATATTTATGCGCCTGTCCGATCTCGGCCCGAACGCCACAGCGCTTTATCGGGTCGCCTTCGCGCTGCCGTTTCTGCTGCTATGGCTCGGCCTTGAGCGCCGGTCCACCGCGCCGAGCGCTCGGCCAGCGCTTGTGGGGACTGCGATGGTGCGCCAGATTCGCCTTGCCGATTGGTTGTTGTTGGCGCTCTCGGGGTTGTTCTGGTCGGGCGATCTGGTGTTTTGGCATTGGTCGATCACGCTGACCAATGTCGCCAATTCGACGTTCTTCGCCTGCTCGTCGCCGATCTTCGTCATTCTCGGGGCCTGGCTGTTCTTCGGTGAGCGCATCAGCCGCGGCTTTCTCGCCGGCTTTGCTCTAACTGTGGTCGGCGGCGGCTGTCTGCTCGGCGCCTCGATCGCATTGGGCGGCGGAGATTTACTCGGCGATGCGTTCGGCATCGTCACCGCCTTTTTCTTCGGCTCCTATCTGCTCACTATCAAGCACCTCCGAAGCAGGCTGCCGACCGGCGCCATCATGTTCTGGAGCGGTCTCTTTAGCCTGCCCGGCCTGTTGCTGGCGGCGCTCCTCACCGGCGAGGGCTTTATGTCGGCCAGCCTGTTGGGCTGGTCGATGATTATCGGCTTAGCGCTCATCGTTCATGTGCTCGGTCAGGGATTGGCGGCTTACGCGCTGGCCCATTTGCCGGCGTCGTTTACCTCGGTCGCCTTTCTCGGCGAGCCGGTTATTGCCGCCATTCTTGGCTGGATCATCCTCGCCGAGGCACTCGGGCCGCTGCAGGGCGCAGGCTGCATCATCATCCTTGCCGGCGTCTGGCTGACCCAGCGCTACGGCGTGCGCGAACATAAAGCTTGAGGGGCCGCGCTTGATCGAGGTCAAGGTGCGCCGCCGATGGCATGACAGAATGCCAGGCAGGCGGGAGCACGATGATTCAATTCTTCGATCTTTTTACCTATGTCACGCCGGCCAAGGAGGATTTGTCGGCGGAGGATGTGCGGCAAATATTGGAGACACGCTTTCGCGAAGAAGGGCGCAAGGACCGCAAGGTCGGCGCGATCCGCGCGTGGGGCGCAGATTTCCTCCGCGCCGATATCCTGTCGTTGGACGGCGAGGTCATTAAAACGGCCGAGGTGAACAAGCGCACCGGCGCCTGGAGCGTCGGATAAGTGATGTAGCCTATCGCCTAAACTTTCTCGATCGGGCCGCCGGCTTCTACCCAGGCGGCGATGCCGCCGACCAGATGGCTGACATTCTCCAGGCCGGCCTCCTGCGACGCGTGCACCGCCATCGCGGAGCGTTCGCCGTAGGCGCAGTAATAGATCAGCGGCTTGGTGCCTGCGGCGGCCATGCCGTGCAGCAGGCCGCCGGCGCCGATGAGATTCTCTAACCGGCCGTAGGGTGCATGGACGGAACCGGGGATCTGACCGTTGGCGGCGCGCTCGCTATCCTCGCGCAAATCCACCAGTGCGAATTCGCTGCTCTCCTGCCGGGCCATCAACTGACCAACTGTGAGCGCCCAATCGGGATGCTCGGCATCGCTCTGACCAAGGCCCATGGCGATGTTGGCCGGCACGGCGACATCCATCATCTTGGGATTGGCCAGATTGAGATTGTCCATGATGTCGGCATATTCATCAGCGCTCGCGACCTGCAGGCGCGGATTAAACGCCTTTTCCTCGGCGATGGTACTGACCGTATCGCCCTTATAATCATGCCCAGGATAGACGAGTGTGTCGCCAGGCAAGGTCAGGAGTTTGGTGAAAATTGACTCATATGCGGCGCGCGAATCGCCGCCTTGAAAATCGGTGCGCCCACTGCCGCGGATCAGCAGCGTATCGCCAGTAAAGACGCGGTCGGCCATTCGGAAGCAATAGGAATCGACGGTGTGGCCCGGCGTGTAGAGCGCTTCCAACTGGATACCCTCGATGGTCACCATGTCGCCGTCGTCAACCCGCATGGAGACAACATCGATCGGCGCTTGAGCGCCCATCACGGTCACGCATTTGGTCCGGTCGCGCAGCTCGCCCATGGCGGTTATATGATCGGCATGTACATGAGTGTCGATCACCTTCACCAGCTTAAGGTCGAGCTCGGCCAGAAGCTGCACATACCGGTCGGCGCGATCTAGGACGCCGTCGATGAGCAGCGCCTCGCCGCCTTTGCGGCTGGCAAGAAGATAAGTGTAGGTGCCCGTCTCCTGGTGGAAAAGCTGGCGAAATATCATGCCGCGGCCCTGCTTCCTGTCGCCTGTTGAATTTTAAGTGGATCGCCCCAACGCGCGCGCACCACATCATTTTCCAGAACGCAGCGATAATCCATAAGAATTTTGTGCATTTGCCCGCAACGCATGATGTTATCTGCCTTGCGCCAGCCAGTAGGTCAGAAATTTTTGCAGCCAGGCATGCATAGCTTTGTGATGGCTGGTGTGGAGGCGGATCTGCTCGGTGACGCTTTGTGCGCCGCGGCGCGCTAAATCCACTGGTGGCGGCTGGCGATTGAGCCAAGCGTGGTGCACCGTATCGTTTACTTCAGGGTGAAATTGCAGGGCAAAGCTGGCGGCACCGTAGCGGAATGCCTGATGCGGGAAACTCTCGCGCGCCGCCAGAAGGCGTGCCCCCGCTGGCAGTTCAAAACCCTCGCCGTGGCGGTGACAAACTTGCAGCGGGGCGTCCATTTGCAACTCACCGCCATCGCCGACCGGCGTCACCGGATAATATCCAAATTCATAAAGCCCCTCGACGTGCGGCGCGACATTAGCGCCGAGGCTGCGGGCGAGAATCTGTGCGCCGAGGCAAACACCGAGAAGCGGCGTGCCCTTTGCCATCACGCGCGGCATCCAGTCGAGCTCAGCGCGGATATAATCGAGATGTTCATCATTGGCGCTGACCGGCCCGCCAAACGAAACAATGCCGGCATAGTCCTCAATATTTTCCGGCAGCGCCGCGTCTTTGTTAAGGCGCCGGGTCTCTATCGGATGGCCCAGGCGGGCGAGGATCACAGCCATCTCGCCGGCATCCCCGGCCGTTACATGGGTCAGCATCAAGACCGGTTTTTTTGTCATATCGGGGCTAGCCTACCCACAAGGTCAGGCAAGTTTGGCTCGTTTCAAGAGCGCCCGGCGATGGCCGAGATTTCTACCAGCAGGCCGGCGCCGGCGAGATCCGCCCGCACCGTCGCGCGCGCCGGATACGGCTCCTGGAAGCGCGCCGAATAAACTTCATTCATGCCGGCATAATCGTCGAGGCTCTGCAAATAGACGGTGGTCTGCACGACATCGTCCAGGCCCATGCCGGCCTCGGCGAGAATTTCCACGATCTTGTCGATCACCACTTCGGTCTGTGCCTTGACGTCGGCGCCGCCGATGACCGAGCCGTCATTGGCGATGGCGATCTGGCCAGATAGGAAGGCGAAATTTCCGACCTGCGTTCCCAGGCTATAGGGCCCGGCGGGAATCCAGCTCTTCGGGGTCAATTTTGTTTTTGCCATTTTCCTGTTCTCCTTTGCGAGCGGTTTATTTCGCGACCGAGGTATCTGCCATGGCTTCGAGTATGGTCACCACCGCGCTCGAATCGATATGGCCGTTGCCCTGCGATTTGACTGCGCGCAGCATCTCCCGCGCCGCACTGGTGGTTGGCAGGGACACGCCGTATTTCTCACCGAGGCGGATGGCGCCGGTCAGGTCCTTGTCCATATTGTTGGTGGAGAAATGCGGCGGGAAGAAATTCTGCGCGATCATTCTGGGGCCTCGTGTCGCCATGGCGCCGGTTTGCGGGCCGGTGCCGGGCAGCGAGGTGATATCGATGACCGTCTGCGGCGGAATGCCTATCTTGGCGGCGAGCACCAGCGCTTCGGCACAGGCCTGAATGGTCACGCCCATGACCAGATTGGCGATCAGCTTGAGCGTCGTGCCGTTGCCGCTGGCGCCGGTATAGAGCACCATCTTGCCGAGTTCATTCAGCACCGGCTCGGTCTCTTTAAAGGCAGCTTCCGGGCCGCCGACCATGATGCCAAGCGCGCCGTTCTCCGCCACCTTCGGCCCACCGGAGACCGGCGCATCGAGAAGCGCCACGCCCGCCGCTTCGGCGCGCGCTGCATTGGCCTGCGAGGCTTCGGGCGCAATGCTCGCGGAATCGATGACGATCAATCCCGGATGCGCGCCTTCCAGTACCCCGTTCGGGCCGCAGATCACTTCTTCCGAGGCCGCAGCGTCGCTGGTCATTGTGAAGACGATATCGCAGGCAGCGGCGACCTCTTTCGGCGTGTTCGCCCAGGTGGCGCCCTCTTTGACCAGCTCTTCGCCGTTTTCTTTAGTGCGGTTCCAAACGGTGAGGGAATAATCTGCAGCCATCAAGCGGCGCGACATGACTTTGCCCATAGTGCCGAGACCGATGAATCCGATTTTCTTGCTCATTTTTTGATTCCTATTCCCTGAGTGAAACCGACTGCGGCAACACTGGTTTTGCGCAATCTCCCCGGTCCAGGTACTTACAGCAAATGGTAACGGAAGGAAATATCAGGGTGGCAAACAAACTGGGCACCCCGCCGCGCCGCCTGCCGGCGCCGCTGCCGGTTATTCATCCGGTTCCGGAATATGCGACGGAAGGCGAGCTGGCAGCGCGCTACGACGATATGAAAACCGTGCTGCAAGTGCCGTGGATGGGCGTCGTGACCATGGCGTTTGCGCATTATCCTAGTTTTTTCAGTGAGTTATGGCGCGGGTTGCGGCCACTTTGCGCCAGCCAACCATTCATCGACGCGGTCGGCAAGTTGCGCAATTTTTGCGAAGAAAACGTGCTGGCACTAAATCCACCGCCGCTTGGCGAGCGCTTGGCCGAGAATGGTTATGGCGGGCGCGAAATCGAAAATATCCGCGACATGATCGAGATTTTCTCGCATGGCAATTTTCCCTATCTGATGATCGCCACATTGACGCGCGCGCTATTGTTGGGCGGCGAATTCGGTGGCGCGGGTGACAGCGCGCCGGCGTTCGAAGGGCGCCATGCACCCAACGTGACGCAGCCCTTCGTGCTGATGGAGCGCCATCACGCCGATGCACCGACCCAGGGAGTCTATGACGATATCATGGCGACGCTCGGCTTGCCGCTCGTCAACACCGACTATCGCGCCTTGGCGCGCTGGCCGAGCTATTTCGACCTGGCCTGGAGCGATCTCAAATCCTCGGCCGTGACGGCGCCGCATAAGGCACTGGCCGACCGGGTATTCGCGCGTGCGCTGGAACTTGCCGGCGGCTTGCCCAATCCCGGCGGCTTCACTGCCGCGGCGCTCCAGAAGGCGGCAGAAGAGGACGCGCCGCTGGCTGAAATCCGCCCCGTAACGGAGCTTTTTCACTATCTGCTGCCCGAATTGGTGGTAAACGTGGCGTTCTTCCGCGCCCAGCTTCTGCGCGGCGCTTAACGCCGCCCCACACACAACCCATCAGTCCCTCATGACATCTGTCCGGCCTGTTCTGCGTGGCCCCGAATTCATCGCCCTCGCCGCGTTCATGATGTCGGTGTTTGCGCTATCGATCGACATCACCATACCGGCGCTGGCGTTGATTGGGCGCGATCTCGCCGTCACCAACGCCAATGACGCGCAATATATCGTCTCAGTGCTGGTGCTCGGCATGGCACTCGGGCAGATTTTTTACGGCCCGCTGTCCGACAGTATCGGGCGCAAGCCGTCGATCTATGTCGGCCTCGCATTGTTTTCCGCCGGCAGCGTCGTCTCGATGGTGGCAACCGATTTTCCGACCATGCTGGCCGGGCGCCTCCTACAAGGCCTCGGCGCAGCCGGACCGCGCATCGTGATCATGGCGCTGGTGCGCGATCAGTTTGCCGGGCCGGCGATGGCGCGCGTGATGTCGCTCGTCATTACCGTGTTCGTCACGGTGCCGATGGTGGCGCCGTTTATCGGCCAGGGCATCCTGTTCGTGGCGTCGTGGCGCGCCATATTTATATTGCTCCTGGTGTCGAGCTTGGTGGTTTTGGTGTGGTTTGCCATCCGCCAGCAGGAGACCTTGACCGCCGCCGCGCGCCGCCCGTTTGCACTGCGCCCTATCGCCGCAGCGACGCGCGAAATTCTCGCCTCACGCCCGGCCCTCGCCTACACCATCGCCAGCGGTTTGGTGTTCAGCTCGGTGTTCGGCTACATCAATTCGGCGCAACAGATATTTCAGGAACTTTATCTGGTCGGCGATTATTTCCCGTTTTATTTCTCTTCCCTGACGATTGCGGTCGGTGCGGCAACGCTTGCCAATGCGCGCCTCGTCGCATTTGTCGATATGCATCGGCTTTGCAGCTATTCGGCGTGGGCCCAGGCAGCGCTGTCGGTCGCCTATTTCGCCGTCACCTGGGCCTATGCGGGGGCGCCACCGATCTGGGGCACAATGGCCTATCTCGCCCTGATCTTTTTTTGCCTCGGCATTATGTTCGGCAATCTCAACGCCTTGGCGATGACGCCGATGGGGCATATCGCCGGCATCGCGGCCAGCGTCATCGGCACCCTATCCTGGCTGATTACGGTCGTCTTCGGCACCTTGATCGGGCAAAGCTATGACGGCACCCTGTTGCCCCTGGTCGGCGGGTTCGCCGTTCTCAGCGTTTTATGCGGCGCCGCCCTGGCCTGGGCGCGGGTAGAGCGCAGCGCCTAATTTGGGCAATTGACCTCCCGCGTGCGGAAGATAAAGTGGCGGCCTGTATATATGTGAGGGGAGTGTTTGCGGGGTGTCTAACCTTAGAGTAGCCGTCGATATCGGCGGGACGTTTACGGATATTTGCGTCATGGACGAGGCCACCGGCCAGGTCCGTGTGGCCAAGACTTCATCCACTCCGGATGATCCGCTGGAGGGCACCTTAAACGGATTGCGCGAAGCCAAGGTCGATCTCAAGGACGTGACACTGTTTTCGCATGGCACGACGATCGCCACCAACGCGCTCCTCACGCGCCGCCTGCCGCCCGCCGCCATGGTGTGTACGCGCGGCTTTCGCGATGTGATCGAAATTCGCCGCGCTAATAAAGAAGAGCTGTGGGACACCTATAAGGATGTCGCGCCGCCCTATATCCGCCGGCGTGACCGGCTGGTGGTCACCGAACGCATCGATCACGGCGGCCAGATCGTCGAGGCGCTCAATGAAGATGAAGCCCGCGAAGTGGGGCGGGTATTGAAAAAGCGAGGCGTCGAATCGATCGCCATCTGCTTGATGAATTCCTACATGAACCCGGTGCACGAACAGCGCCTGCTGGAAATCCTCAAGGCCGAAGTGCCGGATGCGGATATCACCACGTCGAGCGATACCTTGCCCGAAATTTTCGAGCATGAGCGCTTCTCGACAACGGTGGTTAATTCCATTCTCAGCCCGGTGATCGGACGCTACGTAAAGCGCATGAGTAGCGAACTCAAAGCCGGTGGCTATAAGAGCGATCTGTTGTTGCTGCATTCGGGCGGCGGCGTGATGACACCTGCCACCGCGCAGCATTTCGCCGGACGTTTAGCCGGCTCGGGCATTGCGGCGGGCGCTATCGCCAGCCGTCATATTGCTATGCTGTGCGGTTATGAAAACTCGATCGGCCTCGATATGGGCGGCACAAGCTGCGACGTGTCGCTGGTTTACGGCGGGCAATCGCGCGTCACCAAGGAATGGGGCATTGAGTTTGGCCATCCCATCCGCTTCCCCAGCATCGAAGTGCTCACCATCGGCGCAGGCGGCGGCTCGCTTGCCTGGATCGACGATGTGGGCGCGCTGCATAACGGCCCGCAATCGGCTGGCGCCGATCCGGGACCGGCCTGTTATGGCCGCGGCAACGACGTACCGACCAACACCGACGCCAATGTGACGTTGGGCCGCCTTGGCACATCGCTCGCCGGCGGCAGTATCAAGCTCGATGGCGCGGCCGCCGAAAACGCGGTGATCAACGGCGTCGCCAAGCCGCTTGGCATGTCGAAGGACGAAGCTGCCAAGTCCATCGTCAGCGTCGCCAACGCCAACATGGCCGATGCGGTGCGGCTTATCTCGATCAGCCGGGGCTACGATCCGCGCGATTTCTGCCTCGTCGCGTTCGGCGGCGCGGGCGCCCTGCACGGCGTGGCGCTGGCGATAGAGCTGGCAATCCCGACGGTTATCATACCACCCAATCCGGGCGTCACGTCGGCGCTTGGCTGTCTCCTCGTCGATATCCGCCATGACCTGGCACAGAGCTATTTGATGCCAGCCAGCAAGGCCGACGCCAGCGACATCGAGGCCAAATTTACTGAGATGGAAGACGAAGCCCGGGGACGGCTGAAAACTGAGGGCGTCGAACCCAAGGACATGCTTTTGCAACGCGCCGTCGACATGATGTATGAGGGCCAGTGGCGCTCGCTCACGGTACCAGTCAGCGCGCCGTTTACGTCAGTAGATGACGCCGTGGAGGCCTTCCACCGCGATCATGAGCGCGAATACGCCTTTCGCCGTGACGATGCCGCCATTGACCTGTTCCGCTTAAACCTGACCGCCATCGGGGTCACGCAAAAGGCCGAATTGCAGCGCCACGAGAAAACCGGCGCCAAACCGGTGGCCAGCGCCACCCGTATGGTCGCGTTCGACGGCCAGGACGCGCCGATTGACACGCCGATCTACCGCCATGAAGACCTAGCCGCGGGCGCCACGTTCCACGGCCCGGCGATTGTCGAGCAGCTCGATTCAACGACCGTCATCCCGCCCGATGTGCGGGCCGAAGTAGACGAGTGGCACAACATCCGAATTTACGTCGCGGAGGATTCCAAATGAGTTACGCCAAAACCGGCCTCACCCTCGATCCGGTCACCTTCGAGGTGCTCAAAAACTCCTTCATCACCATCGTTGATCAGATGGCCGAGCAGGTGCTTCGGACCTGCTATTCCTTCGTCATCTACAATCGCGATTTCTCTTCGGCGCTGAATGATGCCAACGGCGATTCGATCGCCCAAGGCAACCAGGACATCGCCGTGCATGTCGGGACTTTGCATTATACCTGCAAGGATGTGATTCGCGTCTTCAAAGGCACGATGAAACCGGGCGACGTCTATATCATCAACGATCCTTATGCCGGCGGTACCCATTTCAACGATGTCCGCTTGATCCGCCCGGTATTTGTCGGCGACGAGATCATCGCCTTCAGCCAATCGAACGGCCATTGGTCGGACGTTGGCGGCAGCGTGCCCGGCTCGTTCGATGTGAAGGCCAAGGAAATGTTCCGCGAAGGCATCCGCCTCACGCCGGTGCGCATTGTTGACCAGGGCGTGTTACGCGAGGACGTGGCCAACATGATCGCGGCCAATACGCGCGACCCCAAATCCGTCATCGGCGACATGCACGCCCAGATCGAAGCAACGCGGGTGGCCGAGCGCGAGATTCTTCGTCTCGTGGATAAATACGGTAAAGACACGGTGGTCACCGGCTTCAAGGAAGTGCAAGACTATGTCGAGATGGCGACGCGCCAGCGCATCGCCGATCTGCCTGACGGCACCTGGGAGACCGTGGATTATATCGACCGCGATCCGGGGGCCGAAGAAGGGCTCATTCCGATCTGCGTGAAATTGACAATCAAGGGCGACGAGGTGACCTACGATTTCACCGGCAGCCATAACACCATCAGCACGCTTTATAATTCCGCTTTCGGTGCCACATTCTCAGGCGTCGTCGCGGGCATGAAAACCTACTTCCCGGACTTGCCGCTCAATTCCGGCTTCTATCGGCCGATCAAGGTCATCGCGCCGGAGAATTCCATCGTCGATGCGCGTTGGCCCGTGGCGGTGACCGGCTTCCTGATGCCGTTCGAAAAGATCATGAATTCGATCTATGAAATCTGGTCCGACATCTTCCCGCACCGCGCCATGGCCTGCGCCTTCAATCTCGAATATCTGCTCACCGGCGGGCGCGATACGCGCCACGAGGGCAACCCGATCTTCATGTTTTATGACTGGCTGCCCGGCGGCTGGGGCGGCCGTTCCACCAAGGACGGTTGCAACGTCACCACCGCCTGCTTCGGTACCGGCCTGCAGACCCAGCCGATCGAGGGCCAGGAGCGGCTGTCGCCGATCCTCGCCAATGAATTCGAAATTCAGTGCGATTCAGCCGGGCCAGGAAAATTCCGCGGCGGCACCGGCGTGGTCAAAACGAGCACGCTGCGCGAAGCTGAGAGTACCGTGCTGTCCTATATTTGCGACCGCGAGCGCGCCATCGTCTGGGGCATCAAAGGCGGCCTGCCGTCGATGCCGCACGGCCTCTGGGTGAAACGCGCCGCGACCGGCGAGAAGGAATGGCTCGGCACTATTTTCTCCGATGTCGATATCGAACCAGGCGATATGTTCAGCCGCCCGACCGCCGGCGGCGGCGGGCTCGGCGATCCGTTAGAGCGCGATCCGGCGGCGGTGATGCTCGATGTCGAAGAAGATTATGTTTCAATCGGGCGGGCCAAGATGGATTACGGCGTCGTCTTGAAAGTGATCGACAAGGATCTTGAGCAGTATGAGGTCGATGTCGAAGCCACCAAGGCGGCGCGGCGTGAGATCGCCAAGTCACGCCGCGGCTGGCTGAAGGAAGACCCGGCGACAATCGCCGCGCGCTATGCCAAAGGCGAAATCAACAGCTTCGACATGATCCGGCGCTACGGCGTGATCGTCGATTGGGGCACCGGCGAGCTAATGCCGATATCGACCGAGCAGAACCGCGCCTCGATGCAAAAGCGCAGCGCCGACCATTGGAACGACAACCTCGCCGAACTCGGCGAAGCGGCAGAATAACGCCGCACTTAGGTGGCCAGGGCGTCGGTTTTAGCTTTTGGCTGCCGCGCTGCCGGCGCGGCGGCCGAACACGGCGCCGGCCGTTAAACCGGTGCCGCCGGGATAGTTGAAATAGAACAACCCGCCGACCAACTCGCCCGCCGCATAGAGGCCGGGGATCGGGTCCGCGGCAACATCAAGCACCCGCCCGTTGCCGTCAATATGCAAGCCGCCAAAGGTAAAGGTGATTCCGCAGGTGACGCCGTAGGCTTCATAGGGCGGGGTATCGAGCGGATTGGCCCAATTTGATTTGGCGACCGCCAGGCCGGCCGTGCCACGGCCATCCTTGACATTGGGATCAAACGCCACGTCCGTCTGTACGGCGGTGTTGAATTCGCCGATCGTCCGGGCTAGACGCGCGGCATCGACGCCTTCCATCTTGGCGGCTAGATCCCCAATGCTGTCCGCCGTCACGCGGGTGACCTCGCGGATGCGGTATTCGTCGCGCAGCAAATGCGTCACTTTGGCGTCGAAAATCTGCCAGGCGAACTGGCCGGGCTGGGCGAGAATTTCACGGCCGTATTTGGCGTAAGTGTAGTTGCGAAAATCGGCGCCCTCATCGAGGAAGCGCTGGCCCAGCGCGTTGACCATGATGCCGAACGGATAGCTGTGCTTTTGAAAGCCGTCGCCAACCGCGAGATCACCGTAAGGCGGCGCGTTCATATCCCAGCCGACCGCATGGCAACCGGACCAGTTGCCGAACGGCTCGGCACCGACTGCAAGCGCCATCTGGATTCCGTCGCCCATATTGTGGCGCGAGCCACGCACCTTGGCGAGGTCCCAACCCGGGCCGAGGTAGCGCGCGCGCATTTCCGCGTTGGCTTCGAAGCCACCGCTCGCCAAAACCACTGCGCCGGCGGCAATTTCGAGCGTCTCGCCGCCGCGTAAACTCGCGCGTACGCCTTCAACGCGCCCGCCGCCCAGCACCAACTCGCGGGCACGCGCACCGTACACCACGCGTACCCCTGCTTGGCTTGCGCCGTCGAACAGCGCCTGCACCAAGCCAGGCCCGCCGCCCCAGGTTTCGACTGCGAGGCCGCCCCAAAACTTGAAGCGGCCATCCACCTTGAAGGCTTGGCGGCCATAGCTCGGCTGAAAGCGCACGCCGTGGCCACGCATCCATTCGAGCGTCGGCAGGCTTTGGCGGATCAGGATTTCAAGCAGATCGGGATCGGCGCGGTGCTGCGTGATGCGCGCCATGTCATCAAAATATTGATCGAACGAATAACTGCCGAAATCGGTTTTTTTGGCGTCTTCGTCATTGATGTCGGGAACCAGTTTGCGGACATCGGCGATGCCGTCAAAGACGGTGCGCATGGCGCCTGCTGTATAGGCGGAATTGCCGCCGCGCTCGCCTTCGGGTGCTGCCTCCAACACGACGACGCTGGCTCCTGCTTCGGCTGCCGCGAGGGCGGCGCAGAGAGCGGCATTGCCGGCCCCGACGATGGCGACATCGGCGCTGAATTTGTCCATGACTTTTAGCGGTTGGCTAGGCCGACGAGACAGGCGGCAAGCACCCGGGCACCGGCGGCGAGGTCGGGCGCGCTGGCGTTCTCGGCTTCGTTGTGGCTGAGGCCATTTTCGCACGGCACGAAGATCATGCCCGCTGGGTACAATCCGGCAACATGCATGGCGTCGTGCCCAGCACCCGAGACCATATCCATATTCGGAAGATCGAGCGCCTGGGCGCTGTCACGCACCAATTCGATGACGCCGGGATCGAACAGCACGGGCTCGGAATACATGATGCGCTCGACGGTTACCCGGCAGCCGCGCGCATGAGCTTCGCACACAGCTTTTATGCGCCCGCCCAGTTCCACAAATGTCGCGAGATCGGGATGGCGAAAATCGACGGTAAAGAGGACATGGCTCGGCACCGTGCTGGGCGCGCCAGGGCCGCACTCGAAGCGCCCGACAGTGAAGCGAACGGTGTCGCTTTCATCGGCCATCAAATCTTCCAGCGCGGCGACAATCGAGACCGCCGATTTAAGCGCGTCCTTGCGGCCCTTTAGGGGCGCGGTACCGGCATGGGCTTCGACGCCGAACACTTCGACGCGATACCAACACAGGCCCTGCACGCCCGAGACCACGCCGATGGTGAGATCGTCATTCTCGAGGCGCGGGCCTTGCTCGATATGGGCCTCGACGTAACCGGCCATCGCAAACGGCATCTTCCGTTCGGCAATTCCCGGCGTCGATTCAAGAGTCTCTTTCAGCGCATCAACCAGCACCACGCCCTCGGGATCGATAGCTTTCAGCGCGTCGGCGAGCGGATAATCACCGGCGAACACGGCGGAGCCCATGGCGCCGGGCTGAAAGCGCCCGCCTTCCTCGTTGCTCCAGGCGACCACCTCGATCGGGCGGCGCGTCTTAACGCCAGCGCGCTCGATTGCCTCCAGCGCCTCGAAGCCGCCGACCACGCCATAGGCGCCATCGAACTTGCCGCCTTTGGGCTGGCTGTCGAGATGGCTTCCGGTCACCACCGGCGCCTCTTCGGACGAGATACCGGCGCGACGCACATAAAGATTGCCGATCTCGTCGCTGGCCGTGGTGAAGCCAAACTCGCCGGCCCATTCGATCAGCAGTTTACGCGCCGCAATATCCTCGGGCGAAAACGCGGCGCGGTTGACGCCGCCGGCCGGCGTGGCGCCAAAGCGCGCCATATCCATCATGCGGCGCCAGAGACGGGTTTCATCGACCGCGCTGGCAGCGGCCATAGCTTGTTCGTCTAATTTGCTCATGGCGCGCTCAACTCGGCGAGGCGCCGGCGATGCGGCCCGCCAGAACGCTTTGATGCCAACAGATCAATTTCCACGTCTTGCCGTCGTGATACCAGCTTGTGGTGAAGCCCATAAAACGCTGGCGGAAGCCGGCATCGACCGGCTTACCGCGGAATGTGGAAAAGCCGCTGACATGGCCGGTGGTTTTGTTCCAAATCTTGGCCTCGACATCGCGCGGAATCCATTTGAAATGCTCCCACACCGCCGGGTTGCCGGTGACGCCGGCATGAAAGCCGATGTGATCGACAAATTCTTCCTTGTTCATACGCCAGGGATAATCCTCGTCGAGAATTTCCGACCGGGCGTCGAAGAAATTGTAGAAGGATTTGAGATCGCCTGCGTTGAGGGCGTTGGTCCAATCGTCGAACGCCGCATTCAAACCGGCCTTTGTGGCTTTGTATGGCATGTCTCGTTCTCCCTGTTCGTTGTATCTAAAGTCGAGAGTAGCCGCGCGCGCTGGCCAGGTCCATTGCGGAGCTGGCGGACTTAATTGTTGGTCCCTCAATCGCCGGGCGGTCGCATCCGCTCTCTTGGCTACCTCGTATTAACTCGGGCGCGCGGTCGCGCTTGCCGGAATGCAAGATACATTCCGGTTGGTGGTGCCGTTGGAGAGAATCTTTGTGTGTTCCTTCAGGTGCCGGGCGCTTGGTAGGGATGGCGAGCGTGCCAATGCTCAGCGATTTCGCGGCGCCGGGCGAACCACACGCCGTCATGCTTGTGCACATGATCTAGGAAACGGAGCAGCGCGCCGGCGCGGCCCGGGCGGCCGATCAGGCGGTTGTGCAGGCCGATCGACATCATCTTGGGATACTCCGCGCCTTCGGCATAGAGCGTGTCGAAACTGTCCCGCAGATAGGCAAAGAAATCGCCAGCGGTGTAGACGCCGCCAGCGGCGAAGCGCAGGTCATTGTTGTTGCGGCTATAGGGCACGATCAAATGGGGCCGGCCGTGATCCGTATTCCAATAGGGCAGATCGTCGCTATAGCCATCTGAATCATAGAGGAACCCATTTTCCTCAACGATGAGACGGCGAGTATGGATGCTGCGCCGACCGCCGAACCAGCCGACCGGGCGTTCGCCAATGGTGGTGGCGATGGCATCGACGCATTGCGCAATATGCGCACGCTCGACATCTTCCGGGACGTCGCGGTAATCGATCCAGCGATAGCCGTGCCCGGCCACTTCCCAGCCGGCTTCGACCATCGCCGCCGCCGCTTCGGGCGTGCGCTCAAGCGCCATGCCGACACCATAAACGGTGACCGGCACCTGCGCTTCGGTGAAGATGCGCCGCAGCCGCCAGAAACCCGCGCGGGCGCCATATTCGAACATGGATTCAGCGTTGAGATCGCGCCCGCCAACCACCGGCGGAACCTCGACCGGCCCGAGATCGCAGAGGTAACGCTCAGACTGTGCGTCGCCGTGCAGGATGCTGCTCTCCGCCCCTTCCTCGTGATTGATGACGAACGAGATGGCGATGCGCGCGCCGTTTGGCCAATCGGCCTCAGGCGGCGTCGGGCCGAAGCCCATCATGTCACGCGGGTAATCGCTGGTATTCATGCCGCACCCCCTTTTGGTGGGTGGTTGGCGATCCAATGGGCAGCTATATCGCGGCGCCGGGTGATCCACACATCGTCATGCGCCGCGACATGATCCAAAAACCGCGCCAGGCCATTGATGCGGCCCGGCCGCCCGACCAGGCGGCAATGCAGGCCGACCGACATCATCTTCGGCGTCTGCGCGCCCTCGGCATAGAGCATGTCGAAGGCGTCGCGGATATATTCGAAGAAATCCTCGCCGGTGAAAATGCCGTTGGTGGAAAAGCGCATATCATTGTTGTCGAGGCTATACGGCAGGATCAAATGCGGCCGGCCATGCTCATGATTCCAATAGGGCAGGTCATCCGCATAGGAATCGGAATCATACAAAAAGCCACCCTCCTCCACGATCAGCCGGCGGGTGTTGGGACCGACACGTCCGCAATACCAACCGACCGGGCGTTCGCCGACGGTGTTTTCGACCGCCGCGATGGCGCGCTGAATTTGCTCGCGCTCTTCAGTCTCAGGCATATCGCCGTAATTAATCCAGCGATAAGCGTGGCTGGCCACTTCCCAGCCGGCCTCGGCCATCGCCTTCGCACCCACGGGATTGCGCTCGAGCGCCATGCCGACGCCATAAACGGTGAGCGGGATTTGGCGCGACGTCAGCAGCCTGTGAATACGCCAAAAGCCGGCGCGCGAGCCATATTCGAACATCGATTCGGTGTTGTAGGCGCGCACGCCCACAAGCGGCTCAATCTGCGCCGGGCCGATATCGGCGAGGAACTGCTCGGAGCCGGCATCGCCGTGCAGCACAGTATTCTCAGCGCCCTCTTCGTAATTGAGCACGAGCGATAACGCGATGCGCGCGCCGCCGGGCCAATTGGCGGCCGGCGGTGTGGGGCCGTAACCAAAAAGATCTCGTGGATATTCCGATGCCAATTTGTGTGCCTGTTGGGTGTTTGCGTTGGACAGAGTGTCCGGATGTTAGCGCAGAAATACAAGTGGGAACGCGGCGACGGAGTAAGGACCCGGCGAGGGTGGATGCTGGCGGCAAGATGCCGCGTTAGGCGACGCATCTCCGAACTGGCGATTTTCGCCGCGCGAAGATTGTTACCGCCGCAACACTACCTGCCGCTCGGCCCCGATCTGGGTTCATGTCCGCAGTGGCAATCCCTCGACGAATTGCAACGACCAGTCGACCCATTTCGCCACCTCCTTCGGCTTGGCAGCGACTTCCGGCGCGACGAACAGCATGCCCTTGATCGGCTTTCCAGTGATATCCATGGCCCGGGCGTGACGCTCCTTCAGGCAGGCGGCGTAGCGCTCGGGGCCGACGCGAAACATCAGGTCGTTGGCGGTTGCGCCGCAGCACATATGGCCTGCCACCATAAAGGTGAGGCCGCCGAACATCTTCTTTTCAACGACGTCTGTGCGCTGGGCAAGAGCCGCGCGCAACGCGGCGGTCAATTTCTCGTCTGCTGCCATCCTAGTGCTCCTTGGCCGCAGCGTCGTGCTGCACGGTTTCTGACGTTCTCGAGAGTGTCGTTCCTAAAGCGCCGGGCGCGCATCCTTCCACGGGCGCGCGCGCTCGAATGCGGCGGCGGCGCGGAAAACGCGGAGATCGTCGTAGCTGCGGGCGGCGATTTGCAGGCCGATTGGCACGCCGGTGTCGGGGCAAAAGCCGTTCGGCACCGAGATCACCGGGCATTGGCTGACCATATTGAACGGGTAGCACAGGTTCCAGCCGAGATAAGCCTCGGTGGGCTTGCCGTTGATTTGGAAATCGGGGTCGGCCAGATTGTGCTCCGCCTTGACCGACGGCACCGAGAGCGCCGGACAGATCATCACATCATAGTTATCGAGGATCGGCGCCAGCGCCTGGTACATTTGGCCGCGCACCAGATTGCATTGATATTGCGTCGCCGCCGTGTGGCCGGCGCCGTTCTCGACGATGCCGGCCATATAGGGGTCCATCCGGTCGCGCCATTCTGGCAAATATTGCGCCAGTGTGGTCGCCGCCATGCCCTCCCAATATTGCAGATAGGGATCATGAATAGCGTAGCTCCAATCGAGCGACACTTCCTCGACCTGGCAGCCCATGGCGCGGAATAGGTCGGCAGCTTCCAGCGTTTTGTCGCGCACTTCGGGCGCGATTTCGAAAAAGCCGAGATCCATCGAGAGAGCAATTTTCCAGCCCTTAATGCCGTCGAGAGCCTCCGGGATGACAAGGTCCTCGCGCAGCGAGCAGATATCGTCTGGATGCGCGCCCGACATGACATTTTGCATCAATGCCGCGTCGCCGACGCTGCGCGCCATCGGCCCGTAATGGAGCAAGCTTTCGAGCGGGTGATCACGGTCGAGCGGGTTGCGCCCGAACGGTGGCTTATAGCCGACAATGCCACAGGCCGAGGCCGGCATCCGCACCGAGCCGCCGGCATCGGTGCCGTCTGCAAGGAAGGTCATGCCGGCGGCGAGCGCAGCACCTGCGCCGCCCGACGAGCCACCCGGCGTATAGTCCAAATTCCACGGGTTGCGCGTGACGCCCCAGAGCGGCGAATGGGTGACCGGCGCATGCGCGAATTCCGGAGTCGTGGTGCGGCAATGCATGATGGCGCCGGCGTCGAGCAGCCGGGCGACAGTGGGCGCCGTGCGCTCCGGGCGATTATGTTCGAAAATCTTCGAGCCGAGGGTGGTGATCTCGCCGGCGACGGCGTGAAAATCCTTGACGCCTAGCGGCAGGCCCTCGAGGGCGCGCGCTTCGCCTTTGGCATATCTCGTTTCAGCTTCTTGTGCTTGCTCGAGGGCGCGTTCGAAAAACGTATAGGTAAACGCGTTGAGGCGCGGGTTTACGTCTTCACAGCGCGCAACAACGGCCTGCATCAATTCGACCGGCGACAGCGTCTTGGCACGGAACTGGGCCAAGGCCTCGCTGGCGCTCAGATAGCATAGGTCCGGCTCGGACATCGCGCGCACTCCTCAATTTAATAGCTTTTAATATACTTCTTACACTTACTCTTCTTACCCTGCGAAATATGCGTTACCTTGCCCGCCCCCGACAAGAGGAGCAGAAACAATGGCAGTCGATAAAGACGTGCGTGCGGCGCTGGATACGATTTTCGCGGCTGATTCGGATCTCTACGAAAAGCGCGGCTGGAACCAACGCAGCGGTTTTGGCGAGCGCCCGGCCATTCTCAACATCGACCTCGCCAATGCCTGGACCAGGCCGGGCTACCGGTTCTCGTGCAATGATATGGATGATCAAATCATCCCCGGCGTGCAGCGCCTAAACGAGCTGGCGCGCGCCAAGAAGGTACCGATCATCTACACCACGACGGCGTTTTGCAGCCGCTTCGACATGGGCGCCTTTCCGCTCAAAACGCCGTTCGAGGATCTCATGATAGGTACGCCGGCCACGGAAATCGATTCGCGCATCACGCCTGAGGACGGCGTCGACACGGTGATTGTGAAGAAACGCCCGAGCGCTTTCGCCGGCACGCATTTGGCTGGAATTCTACGCGCCGCGCGGATCGACACGCTGATCTGCACCGGTGTCACCATGGCAGGCTGTGTCCGCCATACGGTCGAGGACGCCCTTGGCGAAGGCTTTCGCAGCGTCGTGGTGAAAGAATGTGTCGGCGACCGAGTGCCCGCCGCGGTCGAATGGAATCTGTTCGACCTCGACATGAAATACTGCGATGTCGAGCCGCTGGAACGGGTGCTGGGCTACCTCAATTCGCTGGAACCCTTTGCGAATGTGTGAATTGGAAATCCCCAACATCAAGCAAATTTTCTTCGCCTGCCGAAAATAAACTCTCATGACTTGCTGGATATTTGGTTTCGAATGATACAGGATACTGCATCAATGTGCTGGCCTGTACGCACTGCGGTGAATGCTGCGGCTCGTTTCCTGGACAGTGCCTCGAAACACGACCGCCTTGTCCCCGGACCGGGCGGAATGAACGCAACCAACCTTTGGGAGGCTTCGGATGCAGTGGTACAATCGTAACAATCAGACCAAGAAACAGAAATTCGACGAGGAAATGAAAGCCACGGGCGGGCTGGATATACTCAACCCGACGCGGCGTGGTTTCATGTCCACTGCCGGCTCTGTGGCGATCGGAGCCATGGGCGTAGCAGGCGCCAATACATTGGTCGCGCTCAACAACGGCGCCAAGGCTGACGGCGAGCCGATTCCGGTCGGCGCGATGTTGCCGTTTACCGGTTGGGGCGCGGATGATGCGCGCAACTTCCAGTACGGCATCGAATTGGCGGTTGAAGAAATCAACGAATATGGCGGCATCCTTGGCCGTCCACTCGAAGTTCATTTTGAGGACACCAAGGAAATCACCGCCGAGACCGTGACATCAGCGGCACGCCGCCTGATCGACCGGCACAATGTGCATGCCATCATTAACGGCTATAATTCGTTATCGGTGCGAGCCGAGTACGACACCATCGCCGATGCCGGCATCCCGTATTTGCATGACAACACGCAGTATGGCCATCAGTTCGCAGTGCGCGACAATCCTGACCGCTACTACTGCATCTTCCAGGACGATCCGTCCGAATATTATTACGGCCCGGGTCTGATCTACTTCCTGGACGAGTTGGAAAAAACCGGTAAATGGAAACGGCCAAACAACAAGATCGCGCTATTCTCCGGCTCGATCGATTACGCCATCACCATCGCCAGCGGCATCAGGGACACGGCGCCGCAGTTCGGCTGGGATCTGGTGATTGACGATATCGTCACGCAGCCGGTCGATGACTGGGGACCCTCGTTGGTGAAATCACGCGCCGAAGCTCCGGCCCTGATTGCCGCCACTCATGGTATGCCGTCGGATCAGACCGGTCTGGTAACCGGCTTTGCCGAGAACCCGACACAAAGCCTGGTCTATGTGCAGTATGCCTTGCAGCTCCGGGCCTTCCTCGACATCGTCAAGGAAACCGGGCATGGCGTGTTCTGCTCGACCACCATCGGCACCTTGCAGGATGAAATTGGCCTCGCCTTCTACAAGAAGACGCGCGACCGCTATGGCGCCGACGCATCGCCAAGCGCCGCCGGTCAGGTCTATGATTCCTACTTCACATGGGCCATCGCGGCCGCCCGCGCGGGCGGCAGTGCGGCGCCGTATGACGGCATCGAGCAAAACAAGAAGGTTTGCCACTTCCTGCGCGAGCAGATTTATCGTGGCGTCGTCGGCACCATCAAATATATGTGGGGCCAAGCGGCTCAGCCGTATCCGGCGGAGACCAACGATACCTCGCTCGGCATGCCGACATTGATCATGCAGTGCCAGGACTGGACTAAGGACGTCGTCTTTGTGGCGCCGGAGCCTTATGACAGTGCCGAATGGATGAACCCGCCCTGGCTCAAATAGCCTAGGGACAGGGACGAATGAGAAGTCAGAGCAACTACCTGACCAATGTCTAATGGTGACACGCAACCGTTGTTGGCCTGCCGAAATATTTTTAAATATTTCGGCGGGCTGGCGGCGATCAATGATTTCGACTTGGATGTCTATCCAGGCGATGTGGTTGGAATTGGCGGCCCCAACGGGGCCGGGAAAACCACATTCCTGGACGTGATTTCGGGGATTAATCCGGCCACGAGCGGCAGTATTACGCTCGGCGGAGTCCCGATCGCAAATAAAAAACCCGATGCCATTTGCCACCTCGGCATATCGCGCACCTTTCAGCTCAATGCCGGCTTCGAATCGATGTCGATTCGCGAGAACACGCTGGTAGGCGCCTCCTTCGGGCTCGGCGACAAGGGCTGGTTTCCGCGCATGACCTATAGCAGCGAAATGCGCGAAAGGGTGGATCGCGCGCTTGTCCTGTGCAACCTGCAAGACAAGGCTGATCTCATCGTTCGCGATCTCCCCGTGCTTGACCGCAAATTGCTGATGATGGCCGGAGCACTGGCCACCGAGCCCAAACTCCTGTTGATCGATGAACCCGTCGGCGGCCTCAACCCGAACGAGGTTGACGATGTTATGGAGATCGTCCGCGGCCTGATCAAGGAAGGTGTCACCATCATCTTGATTGAGCATGTGATGCGCTTTTTGCTACAGCTTTCCGAGCGCGTGGTGATTATGCATCACGGCGAAAAAATTTATGAAGGCGACAGCAAGGGGCTTCTCAACGACCGCAAGGTGGTGGAAGTTTATCTCGGCGAAGGAACGGCCGACCGCCTGCAGCATATGATGGACGAGAGGGCGCAAAATGGCTGAAGCGCTGCTCAGTGTTGAAGGCCTGCATGCGGGTTATGAAGGACAGAACGTCCTCAACAACATTACGTTCGACGTCCCGAAAGGCTCGCTGATCAGTTTGCTGGGGCCGAACGGCCACGGCAAGACAACACTGCTGCGCTGTATTTCAGGCCTGGTAAAGCCAACCAAGGGCACAATCACCTTTAACGGCCAGCGCATCGAAGGCATGGACGCGGAGAAAATCGTCGCGCGCGGTGTGGTGATGATTCCCCAGGGCGATATGCTGTTTCCCGAAATGTCGGTTTACGACAATTTGCGGATGGGCGCCTATCTCAAGGAAGCGAACGCCAAATTTGAGCAGAATGTGGAGGAAATCTACACCCTGCTGCCGCGCCTTAAGGAGCGCACCTCGCAAATGGCGCGCACGCTTTCGGGTGGCGAGCGCCGCATGCTGGCGATCGGCCGCGGCTTGTTGGCAGGCGGAGAAATTTTAATGCTGGACGAGCCTTCACTCGGTCTCGCACCGATTGTTATCGACCAGATCTACGACATTATCCGCGACCTCAAGGCGCAAGGCCGGACCTTGCTGCTGGTCGAGGAAAACGCCAGCCGCATCATCGATCTGGCTGAACAAATTCATCTTATCGATACCGGTACCATCGTGTGGCACGGCGGCGGCGAGGAGTTGCAATCGAACCCGCAAGTGCTTGAAACCTATCTGGGCGGATAATGAACTGATGACGGGCAAAGCGCCAATCCCTAACGCGACGGCCAAACGCCCGATGGAAAGCAACTGAGCGTATGGATTATTTCGTCCAAATCATCGTCAGCGGCCTAACATTCAGCGCCATGTACGCATTGGCGGCGGTGGGCCTCGTGCTGGTGTGGGGCGCCTTCAATATGCTCAACATGGCGCACGGCATCATTATGACGCTCGGCGCCTATTTCGCCCTCATGTGGGCCGAATTGTTCGGCCTTCCGCTGATCTTTGCGGCGCCCTTCGCCATGCTCTGCGGCGGCTTTATGGGCGCGTTCGTCTATTTCGTTTCCGCCCATTGGATGATCAAGCAGCGCGATTTCGAAACCACCATCATTATCGCCACCTTCGGTCTCGGCATGGCCATGGAGGCGGGCCTGCTAAAGCTCCTGTCCGAGCTCTTTCACTCCTCGCCCTACTCCCAACCGCTTTCGATGGGCGCCGATTCCTTCCTCGTCGCCACCGTACCCGTGAGTTATCAGCGCATCATCATTTGGGGCTCCGCCCTGATCCTAATTTTGATCCTTGCGGCGTTTCTCAAGCGCACCAGTTTTGGCCGCGCCATTCGTGCCGTGGCGCAAAACAGCGACGCGGCGCGCCTCATGGGTGTACGCGTGCGCAACGTCTATATCGCCGTTCTCGCCTTGGCGAGCGCGTTGGCCGGTGTTTCCGGCATCATGCTGAGTTCCTTCAAGGACGTTCACCCGCTCATGGGCGGCGCCTTGATGCTGAAAGCTTTTATCGTGATCGTGCTGGCGGGGCTCGGCAATCTCACGGGCGCGCTTTATGCCGCGCTCCTGATTGGCATGGTTGAAGCGACCGTGAAAGTCCTAATCGCCGATCAGTACGGCTTCACCGCGATTTTGATCTTGGTCATCCTCGCCCTGATCTGGAAACCCGCCGGTATCTTTGGGCGCTCAACGGTGGCGAGACAATGAGCATGGCGATATTTTGGAAATACCGCGATTTTGTCATCTTCGCCATTCTTCTGGGCGTCGCGCTGGCCTTTCCGTTTTTCGGCGTGCCACGCTTCATCCTCGCCGCCGTGCTGATCATGTATTGCTACGCCACCGTTGTCAGCCAATGGAATTTGGTGTTTGGCCTGGCCGGCATTTTTTCGCTGGCGCAGGTCGCCATCTTCGCCTTCGGCGCGTATTCCTCCGCGCTTCTCGGGCGCTATCTCGAAATGAATCTGTGGTATTCCTTCCCGATCGCTGGGCTGGGAGGCATTCTGTTCAGCATGCTGGTCGGCCTCGCCTGTCTGAGGTTGCGCGGCATCTATGTCGCGCTGCTCACCCTCGCCGTGTCGCAGATGATGTTTGTCCTCATTCAGACCGACGCCGCGTGCAGCGCGCTCAACAGGATCAAGAATCCGACGAGTTGCGTTTCCTTCACCGGCGGATCGCAGGGTCTCGGCGATTTCGGCGATTTCGGCTGGCGCGCCGTGTTGGGCCCGCGCGATTGGATGACGGGCGACTATTACTCCATGCTGGGCCTCCTGGTGGTCGGCCTCGTCGTCACCTATCTGATTACCCAGAGCCGCATGGGACTGGCCTTCCGGGCGCTGCGCGACAACGAAGAATTGGCCCGCTCACGCGGCATCAGCCAGTATAAGTACCAACTTCTGGTGTTCAGCCTGTCGGCCTTCATGACCGCCGTTGCCGGCGCCTTCTACGCCGCGCATTTCCAGGCAGTCGGCATTAATCTGTTTGGCTTCCCGCTACTGCTGTTCCTTATCTCGATGCTGGTGGTCGGCGGCATCGGTCGCCTCTGGGGGCCGCTCCTCGGCGCCGCCCTGCTGGTATCTGCCGACGAAGTATTCAAGGAATTCTCGGATTGGCGTAATATCGGCCTCGGTATTGTGGTGCTGCTGTTCATGATCTTCCTGCCCGATGGCGTGGCGGGCGGCATCGACAAGCTGCGCAAACTCGCCGTTCGAATGTACAGTCGAAACCGAACCGCCTGACATACGGGCCGCCGGTGGCGGTTTGGCGGCATCGATGTGCGGCGAATTCGGTGAATTGCTCCGGAGAATGATAGGTCAGCCGGGATGATCAGCCTGCACCGCTTCATAACCTCGTTTTTCGCCTGCACAATCCTCGCGGCGGGCGCCGCCGCGGCGTTCGATTACAGCTATGAGCCCGCCGAACCGCGCTTTGAGAATGTTGCGCTGGAAGCCGGAATCCAACATGTCTATGGCGGCTCGTGGGAGCATTTTACCGGCGGCGGGGTCGCCGCATTCGATTGCGACCGCGACGGAGATGCCGATCTGTTCTTCGCCGGCGGCGCAAATCCGACACAATTGTTTCGCAACGACAGCAGCAAAGAAGACGGCCTGGCCTTTGCCGCGCTCGGCAACGCAGCGCCGCATGATAAAGGCGCAACCGGCGCCTATCCGCTCGATGTCGATGGCGACGGAAATATGGATCTGGTCGTCCTCAGGATCGGTGCCAATCGGCTCTACCGCGGCCTCGGCGAGTGCCGCTTTGAAGCGGCCCAGGAGCGCTTCAATTTCGATGGCGGTGCGGAATGGACAACCGCCTTCAGCGCAACCTGGGAAAATGGCAAGCGGCTTCCAACCTTCGCCTTCGGCAACTATGTCAACCGCCAGGTCTGGGCGGCGATCCACACGGCGTTCGGAGTCGACGATAAAAACCGCAAAAGCGGCCTCAACACCTGCCTCGACAATTATCTGCTGCGCCCAGCCGGGCCTGCGGCGCAGCATTTTGCGGCACCGATCACGCTCACGCCTGGCTTTTGCGCGCTCTCGATGCTGTTTTCCGACTGGGACCGTTCGGGCAAGCGCGACCTCAGAGTAAGCAATGATCAATATTATTACCTTCCGCCGGGCGAAGAGCAGCTCTGGCATCTGGCCCCAGAACCCACGCTTTACAGCCCTGAGGAGGGCTGGCAGACGGTCAATATCTGGGGTATGGGAATCGCCAGTCATGACGTGACCGGCGACGGCTATCCGGATTATTTCCTCACCAGCATGATGGCCAACAAATTGGTGACACTGGGCGACGATCCGACGGCCGGGCCGCGTTATGTCGACATGGCGGGGCCGGCCGGCGTGATGGCGCCGCATCCCTATGTAGGGCGCGATCAGGACAAGGCGTCGACCGCCTGGCACGCCCAGTTCGCCGATCTCAACAATGACGGCCTAGTGGATCTTTTCATCGCCAAAGGCAATGTCGATCAGATGGAAGAAGGCGCCATCGAGGACCCCAACAATTTGCTGCTCGGCCAGAAAAATGGCGGCTTTCACGAAGTGGGATTGCGCGCCGGCGTCAACAATATGGCACGCAGCCGGGGCGCGGCACTTGTCGATCTCGACCTCGACGGGCGGCTCGATATCGTTGTTGTCAATCGCAGCGCCAATGTCGAAATTCTACACAATCGGACCGATGACGGCGGCGGCTGGCTACAGATCGCGCTCCGCCAGGACGGCGGCAATCGCAATGCCATCGGTGCCTGGATCGAAGTACGCGCCGAAGATGAAATGTGGCGCAAGGAAGTCGTCGTCGGCGGCGGCCACGCCAGCGGCCAAGCCGGGTGGCATCATTTCGGCCTTGGCGGCGAACGCGACGCCGAAATCCGAGTGCAATGGCCTGACGGCAGTTGGAGCGGCTGGCAAGCCGTCGGCAGCAATCGCTTCGTCACCTTGAAACGCGACGGCCCAGAAATTTCCATTGCTTTCGGGCGGGACAGCGGCCGCTAAAAAGACCCTGAGCGCTTGCCGTTCGGCACCGCCAAAGACGGCTGACTCGGCGTCGTTATTTTACCGTCAACGCCGGGCCAAAATGTCGCCGCCTGTCAGAAGTATCGTCAGGCTCAGGGATCCATCAGCCCGACTTTGTCGGCGGCAATCTTGATGATCACCCGCTGCTCACCTGCCTGACGGAAGGGGTACGTGTCGACGCCCATATATTTCTTTGCCAACGAATCGACGTGCGCATCCGCGCCGTCATGAATCAATTCGGTGACATGGCCCTGGATCATCGCTTGCTGATACGGATTCTCGGCATTGGTAACCGCGATCGCAACGCGCGCATCGCGGCGCACATTGTTGGCTTTGATCCGGCCCTCAGAGGTATTGAAGAGGATGGTGTCACCATCCACATCGACCCAAATCACGCTCGCTTGCGGCGCGCCGCTCGGCATCAAGGTGGCGATGGTGGCAAAATTCTTACCCGCAAGAAGTTTTTTCGCTAATTCCGGCAATTCCATGGTTGCTCTCCCTCGACTGGACGGTAGACCACCCACCGTTTGGTAGAGGCTACCACCACGCTCACATGGGGGTCCATTCGAACTTCGCAAGGGCTTGGCAAAGGCGCCGGAACACGTCGTCCCAATCGCCGGGCCGTGTTTGGCGGAACAGTCGCATGGTCGGATACCAGGGGCTGTCATCCCGCGCGAGCTGCCAGCGCCATTCGGGCGCGTGCGCCAAGAGAAGCCAAACCGGACGGCCCAAGGCGCCAGCCAGATGCGCGACTGCGGTATCAACAGTTACGATCAAATCCATCTGTTGGGCGGCAAAAGCGGTATCACAGAAATCATCCAGATGCGGCGCGAGATCGGCGGCCAAGGGCAATTGGCTGAGCGCCACGGGCGAGGCGTCCTTTTGCAGGTTGAATAGCGCGATATCTGGAATTTCCGCCAAGCAGGCAAAATGAGCTGGGTCGCAGGAACGGTTGCGGTCATTCTCATGCGCCCGATTGCCGGCCCAAACGATGCCAATTTTCTTGCGCCCCACGCCAAGCTCCAGCGATTTCTCAAGCGCGGCGCCGACACTTTTGGGAGCGACCAGATAGGGCGTCTTGGCGGGAATGGTATCGGCCCGGGTTGCCAACAGGCCTGGCAGGCTCATGAGCGGTGCATGCAGATCAAACGGTGGCAACGGCGCACCGCGCGGTATGACGTTGGAAACTCCGGTGCAGCTTGCGACCAGGCCAGCGAGCGGCAGCGGACACTCGACAACCACCGTGGCGCCTTGCGCCGCCACCAGCGGCGCATAACGGATGAACTGCAGACAATCGCCGAAGCCTTGCTCGGCATGAAGCAACAGCGTGCGCTGATTGGCCGGCGTGCCATCCCATTGCGGCGCGGAAAATTCGCGCGACGTCATTGCTGTCGCCCGCCAGCGCCATTCATAGGCCGGCCAGCCGCGTTCAAAATCACCGCTCAACAGGAGAGCCAGCGCGCGGTTCCAATGGGCATCCGCATACGCGCCGTCGCAAGCTATCGCCGCATCGAAAGCGGCCAGCGCCTCGTCGGTGTGGCCGAGATCGCGCAGGGCAACGCCCAGATTGGTGCGCGCGCGGATGTGTCCGGGATCCAGTGCGACGGCACGACCTAGTGAGTCCACGGCGTCTTCCAGCGCACCGGTCTCGCGCAGCGTGTTACCGAAATTAAAATGCACTTCGGCAGCGCTAAGATTAAGCGCCAGCGCCCGGCGGAACCGAATCAGCGCGGCTTTGGGTCGGCCCAAATCCTTCAGTGCCAAGCCTTGGTTGGAATGGACGGCGATATCATCGGGTGCGAGCAGGCCGGCATGTTCATAGGCTTCGAGCGCGGCATCCGCAGCGCCGGCGGCGCGCAGCACATTGCCGAGATTGAGATACGCGACCGCCGATCGGGGCTGGAGCGCGATCGCGCGCTCCAGCGCGTCGCGTGCTTGATCGAGCTGTCCCAATGATTTGAGGGCGGCTGCGAGATTGACATAAAGCTCCACCATGTCGGGACGAAGGGCGAGCGCCCGGGGCGCCCCGCAGCGGCGGCTTCTTCGGCGCGGCCGAGGGCCTGCAAAGCAACACATAAATTGGCCCACGCATCGACATGCGCAGGTAGGTCCGCGACGACTCCACGATAGCCGGCCACCGCTTCATCGAGCGCACCGCTCAGATGGGCGTCGAACGCCGCCTGGAACCCAACGTTCGCGTGTGGCGCGGTTGTAGTGCTGTGGGCTAATGTTTGATCCATGGTCGCGGCGCCATGCTAGCGCCACAGGGTTAACAAACCTTCAGGATGGTCAGTCGGGCGAACGCCAGGCCGCGCAATCTGTTGACGTGGCTTGCAACCGACGGATAATCTGATTTCAAGTGATTCTAAATATGAATTTGGGGGAGTGGACTCGATGAAAGCATCCGATCTTTTTGTAAAATGTCTCGAGAAAGAAGGCGTCACGCACATCTTTGGTATTCCTGGCGAGGAAAATGCCGATATCATGATGTCGCTGATGAAAAGCAAGATTAAATTTGTTCTCTGCCGCCATGAGCAGGCGGCGGCTTTCATGGCCGACGCCTATGGCCGGCTGACCGGCAAGGCGGGCGTGTGTTTAGGAACGCTCGGGCCGGGCGCCACCAATCTCGTCACCGGCGTAGCGGACGCCAATATGGACCGCGCTCCATTGGTCTGCCTGATCGGCCAAGCCGACACCGGACGGCTCCATAAAGAGAGCCACCAAAACATGGATTCGGTTTCGATGTTCAAGCCGATCACCAAATGGGCGCAATCGGTGCACCATCAGGACAACATTCCCGAGATCATCCGCAAGGCGTTCAAAGTCGCTGAAATGGAAAAACCGGGTGCGGTCCTCATCGAACTGCCGGAAGATTTAGCCGATTCGCAAACCAAAGGTCAGCCGATCGCGCCGATAAAATCACGCCGTCCGGGTGCCGACCATAAGGCCGTCAGTCAGGCAGTGGATATCCTGATAAAGGCGAAAAAGCCGCTCATTCTGGCCGGCAATGGCGCAGTCCGGAAGCGCGCCTCTGAGCAGTTGAAGCGTTTGGCGGACCTGACCGGCATCGGTGTGGTCAACACATTTATGGGCAAGGGCGCGATCCCACGCCTCGATGAGCATTGCCTGTTTACCGTCGGCCTGCAGGGCAAGGACCATATCCTGGTCGCCATGCGCGAGGCCGACGTGATCATTTCGGTGGGTTACGATCTGGTCGAATACGCGCCGTCGTTCTGGAACACAGGGCGCGAAAAGAAAATCGTTCATGTCGATTTCTGGCCGGCCGAGATTGATAAGGATTATGAGGCCGCTGTGGATGTCGTCGGCGATGTGGCCGACGGATTGTGGCAGATGAACGAGGAAATCATCAAACGCCAGCGCAAAGCCAAGAAAAAGGGCCCGCTCAACAAAATCTCAAGCCGGGCGAAACTGCGTAAGACCATTCTCAACGATCTCGAGAACGAGAAAAACGACAAGAGCTTCCCAATGAAGCCGCAGAAGGTGCTTTATGATGTGCGCCAGGCGCTCGGGCCGAGCGATATTCTGCTGTCCGATGTCGGTGCGCATAAAATGTGGGTATCACGCTACTACCAGTGTGATGAGCCGAACACCTGTCTGATCTCGAACGGCTTTTGCACCATGGGATTTGCCTTCCCGGGCTCAATCGGCGCGAAGATCGCATTGCCCAAGCGTCAGGTGATGTCGATCAACGGCGATGCCGGCTTCTTTATGAACGCCCAGGACATCGAGACCGCGGTTCGCTACAAAATTAACGTGGTGGCCATGATTTGGATGGACGGCGAATACGGCCTAATCAAATGGAAACAGCAGAACTCCTTCAACGGCAAACATAGCGAACTGTCGTTCGGTAATCCGGATATCGAAATGTGGGCAAAATCCTACGGCGCCTGGGGTAAAACTCTGACCAAGGCTGAAGAGTTGCCTGGCGCCCTGGAAGAAGCTTTCAAACAAAAGGGTCCGGCCGTTATCGGTGTGCCAATCGATTATTCAGAGAATATGAAGATGTCGCGCCGGCTCGGTCAGATTGAATTTCCGATTTAGCCACAAGAATCGCTTGCCGGTCCCGTGCACAGTTTTGTGACCACGGTCATATGAACGGTGTATGGGATCGGGCAAGAGATATAATTATATTGGGGCTAACCATTTTCTATTCGGCGACTATCTTAAAGATATCTTGTAGATAGCCGGTGGAAACTCTCGACAGGGAGAATTTGGCGCCTGGGAAGTAGCATCGCGCGCAGTCGCGACGCTGAGGGGTTTTGGTTAATGAGTTTTAAGCTCAAGTTTTGGGGCGTACGCGGCAGTATCGCGTGCCCGTCGCCCGACCACATTGCCTTTGGCGGCAACACGAGTTGCTTGGAGGTGAATGCGGGCGGTGAGCAGATCATTTTCGATGCCGGAACCGGAATCCGCAATCTGGGCCATTGGAATTTAAAAAAGGGTATCACGAAGGCGACCCTGCTGTTCTCCCACACGCACTGGGATCACATCACCGGCTTTCCGTTCTTTGCGCCAGCGTTTCATCCCGAGCATGAGTTCACCCTCATGTCGGGGCATCTGAAACGGCAAGGCGGCCTCTACAAGGTGATATCGGGGCAAATGGCCAACCCGATGTTTCCGGTCCCTATTGAGGCGCTGAAATCCAAATTGAGCTTCGTCGATTTCGACGCTGGTGAGACGTTTCAAATCAACGATAAAATCCGTGTCCGCACGGCGATGCTCAATCATCCCGACGGCGCTACCGGATATCGCGTCGAATTCAAGGGCAAGTCGATCTGCTATGTCACCGATACGGAGCATATACCTGGCCATCCGGATGAAAATATTCTCGACCTGATCGATGGTGCAGATTTGGTGGTCTATGATTCGACCTATACCGAATCGGAGTTTCCAGCCAAGGTTGGTTGGGGCCATTCAACTTGGGAAGAGGGTGTTAAATTGGCGCAAATGGCCAACGTCAAGTCTCTGGCGATTTTTCATCACGACCCGGATCATGAAGATGGCTTCATGGAAGCGCTTGAAATCGAGGCGCGTCAGAAATGGCGCGGCGCGTTCGTGGCCCGTGAAAATATGAGAATCAACCTGATTTGATAAGCCTTAATCAAGTTATCCATTTGATTAAATGACGATTTCTTACCAACACCCCCTATTGATCTAGCCCGGATTATTCACGGCGTGTCGTGATAGGGTCGGTGAGCGTAGATTAAGCTGTTGAAATGCC
>JAQBTG010000035.1 GCA_027624955.1 Pseudomonadota bacterium | reverse complement strand
CTGTAATCAATGTCACTCGGTAGATGCCGTTTGGCATCTCCGTGGCAAATCTCTTCACTCCGACGATTCCGTGCGCTACCACCGGCTTATCCGT
Source organism: Pseudomonadota bacterium (assembly GCA_027624955.1). Classification (NCBI taxonomy): domain Bacteria; kingdom Pseudomonadati; phylum Pseudomonadota; species Pseudomonadota bacterium. Next base: position 41,929 of record JAQBTG010000035.1, on the reverse strand, counting down.
TGGGCGGCGCAAGCCCGACATCTCGGTATCGCTTTCGAGGCGTGAATCGTTTGGCGTGACCCGCTCGTACCCTGAAATCTGTTTTGAATCGGGCGTCGCGAAATCGAAGCCGATCGCCGCTTCGGGCAGACTGAAATCTTCATCATCTTCAAAGCGCGTGACGTATTGAGCGTTCAAAGCGTCGGTGGCAGCGTCCGCAATACGTTCCGCTGCATCGGCAAGATGTTCGCTCCCAGCCAATTCGCGAATCATGTCGGAGGCCATTTTCGCGACGCCTTCCGCGTCGCGGCCGTTGGACGCAAAGTAATCGGAGAGCAGCTCGATATCTGATTCGCTGCCGCCGGTTGCCAATTCAACCGCCTGTTCGCGCGAGACGGCGGTGCTGGTCTGGCCGGTACCAACCAGAGCCTCGAACTCGTTCAGGTCCATCTCCTGGGCATGAATGATGCTGGTTCCCGCGAACAACACGAGTGCCAGTGCCAGGCTCGTCGCAAAAGAGCGACAGGAACGGAGAGGGGTGCGAAGGAACATGATATCGATCCTGCTCATTATTTCGTTGTTAGCCCGATCGCCGGCAGCGCCTCGCGCCAGCGGCAAAATTAATACAATCCAACGGTTTATAGCATAGTTCTAAGGCGTATCTTGATACCGGGTCATTTTCCGCTCGACCCCAACAAAGTACCACTTACGATGACATTGTTAACATATGGTGGTGCAGATGGGAAATGTCATCTGTCACAAACTGTAACGTAAATTAATTAACGTAGGTTGACCGTTTTCGACCCTGATTTAGTCAGGCAGTATAAGGGGTAACTGTCGGGCAGTTCGGATTTCTCGCCCGTCTAGCTCACAATCGAAGCACAGCGCTTCGACGCCGCTTTTGCTGGCCGCTTCGAAGGCGGCCGCATATTCTGGGTCGATATCGCCGGCGAGCGCGAAGGATTCGCAGTCGGCGCGCTGCACGAGATAAAACATTACGGCCCGCCCACCGGCCTCCACGACGGCCGCAAGTTCGCGCAAATGTTTGGTTCCTCGCGCCGTTACGGAATCAGGAAATTCCGCTAGTTTTGCCCGGCGCCGAAGATGAACATTTTTGACCTCCACATAGCAGGGCGGTGCGCCGTCCCGCTCCAGCAGCAAGTCGATACGTGAATTTTTGCCGTATTTCACCTCGCGGCGGATGCCGTCGTAGCCATCAAGCTCGGACACCCGCCCCGCCGCGATGGCTTCCGCGACGATGCTGTTCGGCAGCGAAGTATTGATGCCCACTAGGCCACGCCGGCCCGGCGCGACGCGTATCAATTCCCAGGTGTGGCGCAGTTTGCGTTCGGGATTGCGCGCCGGGGATAACCAAGTCTCGGCTCCGGGCGCAGTTAGACCAAGCATGGCTCCCGGATTGGCGCAATGGGCGGTAACGGTGCTGCCATCTTCAAGACGGTGATCGGAAAGAAAGCGCTTGTACCGTTTGATCAGGGTGCCGCGAAGCAGGGGGTCGGGAAACTGCATGCGTTCGAACCTAGGCAATGCGTTGACTTTGGGCAAGGTGCGCTGTCGCTGGGCGGTCAGTAAGCGATGGGCTATGATCTGCATCCCTTTTTTGACATCCCGGAGCGCTCTGTCATGGCCGATTCGACTAAAATCGTTACCGCGGCTCTTCTGTTAATTGGCAATGAACTCCTGTCAGGCCGCACGCAGGACGCAAATCTCAACTACCTCGCGCGTCAATTGACCGCCATGGGTATCCGCCTTGCGGAGGCGCGTGTGGTGGCCGACGGCGAGGCGGAAATCGTCCAGGCCGTCAATGAGCTGCGCGCCCGATATGATTATGTTTTTACCACGGGCGGCATCGGCCCGACACATGACGATATTACCTGTGAATGCGTCGCCAAAGCGTTCGGACGCCGCTATGTCCTGAACCCTCAGGCGCAGGAAATCCTAGAAGATTATTATGATGGATCAGGACGTGAATTGAACGAAGCCCGGCTCAGGATGGCGTATACGCCGGAAGGGGCGGAGCTGGTGGACAACCCGATCAGCAAGGCGCCTGGATTCAGGGTCGAAAATGTCATCGTGATGGCCGGAATTCCAGCAGTTATGCGCGCCATGTTCGAAGCGATCGCACCGAAGCTTGAAGGCGGCAGCAAGGTGATCTCGCGCTCCGTCTCGGTGCTCATGGGCGAGGGCGATATCGCCCGCCCACTGGGCGAACTACAAGCCCGCAATGAGGGATTAGAAATCGGCAGTTATCCATTCGTGCGCAAAGGCAAATTTGGCACTACCCTGGTGCTGCGTGGCGTCGATCAGGCAGCGGTGGACGCAGCTGCCGAAGAATTAAGGACCATCCTCAAGGAACTCGGCGGTTCGCCGGAAGACGAGGCTGCCGTTTCCGATGGAAGTTGGCCGAGGCCTGAGGCCTAGACATGTGTCGGAACTTTGGACAGAAGCGTCAAAGGGGCCTAATTTGCTGCCCGGAGCCCGCGTGGCGGAACCGGTATACGCGACGGACTTAAAATCCGTTGGCCTTACGGCCTTGGGAGTTCGAGTCTCCCCGCGGGCACCAATTTTTTCGATGCTTAATACAAATACGACCCTCCGCCCCAGGGCGGCAAAGATTACGCACTCTGCGCCGTGCGCGGGGCTATTTCCACAATATTACGGAGCGCGAACGGGCCGCAGCAGCGCGCACGGCAGAAACAGAGCTCGTTGAACTGTCGTACCGTTTAACGGCATCGGCGAACCATGCCGGCAACGTGGATCAAGTGACTCAGACCTTCCAAGATGAAGTCTGCGCCTACACCGAGTGGCTGGTTGGTCACGCCCACTAACTCCCGCCACGCCGGCCAAATGCGTTCGTTCTCTCGACTATCTAGCATCTCAATGGTCGTGAGCGTTTCTCGGCGTTCCGCCATGTGCTGAAAGAGGTTGCGCAAAACCTTACGGCCAGCGTCCGTGAGACAGATAGGGCGGCCGGCATTGGCGGCGACGAATTCATCGTCTTGCTAACCGAGGCCGCAGCAAAGGCGGCAGTCGCTGCAGTTGCGCAAAAATTGATTAATGGGTTGTGCACATCCTATCGGTTTGATGGGCATCGCGCTTCATGCGCAAGGCGGGAATCGGTGCCGACCCTTTGTCTCGCCGAGCCGAGAGGCCTTGTGCGAACCGCCGAATTGCTTCTGCACCAAATGCTCGAACCTCGTCATCAGAGACCTGATCATCTGCTGCAAACGAAAATATAGAATCGCAGGTTCGCAGCGCAGAATTACGCGAGCGGCAAAGGCCACTTTTCTTAAGTCTTATGTAACTCTTTCTCCCGATTCGAGAATTAACGGATTTTTTATTTCAGGACGGTATTAACCCGTGAATGAATTTTCATAGCCGTCGTCCCGTAGTGCCTGCTGGAGCGACAATCAGAAATGAAGGGTTGACCTAGCAATGCAAAATCAAACGGCGGAAACATTAGAAAGCGTAAACGGATCGACGGACCCTGCCGCGCTCAAAATATCTGCTAGCGGTGTCTCCCGCACGCGTTCGCGAATCAAGATGAATATCCGCAGCGGTTAATTTTTGGTTTCGCCGCCATTTGCCTGGTTCTTGTCGTTTCTATAGGGACAACAATCGTCAAGGTTGGTGGAATCAACGAACAAGTCGAACGTATCGAGGCGCTGCGGGTCCCGACGGCCTTTGCTAGCGGGACCCTTGTTGCAGAGATATACGCGTCGCTCGCCGCCTTGCGCGGCTGGATGCTGACCGGAAATTCGTCCTTCAAAGATCAGCGCACGGAAGTATGGGACTCGATCGACGCCGTCAGCACGGACATGGATCAACTATCCCAGAACTGGACGAATCCAAAAAACATCGAGAACTGGACAGCGTTTAAAGCGACGCTTGCCGAATTCCGGGCCGCTCAGCAGCGCGTCGAGGCAATCGCCCATAGTGACGACGAACAGCCCGCCACCAAGGTCCTGGTGACCGAAGCGGCGCCGCGCTCGGCTGTCATTATTGCAAGCATTACTGCCATGATCGATGCCGAGGCTAAACTCGGAGCGACACCTGAGCGCAAAGCCCTGTTGGGAATGATGGCCGACGTCCGGGGTTCGATGGGTCTAGGAGTGGCCAACATTCGCGCCTATCTGCTGACCGGCGACGAAAAATTTAAAGCCGGGTTCGACGGTATGTGGGCCAAGAATGAGAGGCGCTTCGCCGATCTTGGCAATAACTCTCATTTGTTTACCGCAGCACAACAGACGGCTTTCGACAAAATGTTGAAGGCGCGGGGCGAGTTCGCGCCCCTGCCACCGCAGATGTTCGAGATTCGCGGTTCCAATAAATGGAACATGGCAAATTTCACCTTGGTTACTGAAGCGGCGCCACGGGCCGGAAGTTTACTGAACACCCTGCTCGGCAAGCCTAACGCTTCCGGCGAACGCGCGGGTGGCATGGTCAATAATCAACGGCAACTGCTCACAAATGACGTCGTTGACGCCACCTACCAGGCCGGCCTGCTTGAGACAATCGTGTGGGCTTTGCTGGGTGTGGGTCTTCTCGGCTCCGGCGTGATCGTGTTTTTCACGTCGCGCTCCATCGTCAACCCAATAACAGCCATGACGTCGGTAATGGGTAAATTGGCGGAAGGCGACAAGACTGTCGAAATTCCAGGTCGTGGGCGCAGTGACGAAGTCGGCGAGATGGCCGGCGCGGTTCAGGTGTTCAAGGAGACCGCCATAGAGACTGACCGGATGCGCGAACAGCAGGCGGAGCAAGAGGCGAATGCAGCACAGGAGCGAATGGATGCCGCCAGCGAGGCTCGAGTGTCCCTGGCCAACGATCTGGATACCCAGATCAGCGGGATGCTCGAGACAGTGTCTTCGGCTGCCACCCAGATGGAGTCAACCGCAACCGCGCTGATCTCCACGGCTGAGGAAACCAGCCGTCAGTCGGGGGTCGTGTCGGTCGCCTCGGAGGAGGCCAGCACCAACGTTCAGACAGTCGCCTCGGCAACGGAAGAACTCTCTAGTTCGATCCAGGAGATCACCCGGCAGGTCGCTGAAGCCAACAACATTGCCAATACGGCGGTCGAGGAAGCCAAGCGCACTAACGATATTGTCCGGGGCCTGGCCACCGGCGCCGATGAGATCGGGAATATCGTCGGCTTGATCAACGACATCGCCGACCAGACCAACTTGCTGGCACTCAATGCCACCATCGAGGCGGCGCGTGCCGGTGAGGCGGGCAAGGGCTTCGCCGTTGTTGCTTCTGAAGTCAAATCCCTGGCCAGTCAGACCGGCCAAGCGACCGAGGAAATCGCTGCCAAGGTGCAGTCCATGCAGTCGACCACCAATGATGCCGTCGGCGCTATCGAAACGATTTCGACAACCATCGGCAAGATCGACGCCATTTCCGCCGCTATTGCCTCGGCCATGGAAGAACAGGGCGCGGTAACTGAGGAGATCGCCCGCAATGTTCAAGAGGCTGCAACGGGCACATCGGAGGTGACTAAAAATATCACCGGCGTCAACGCAGCGGCCGAGCAGACCGGCAGCGCCGCCACCGAGGTTCAGCGCTCGACCTCAGAACTCAACGGCCAGGCCGTAGAGTTGAGAGCTAACGTCTCCAAGATCCTCGACGAGTTGCGGGCGGCATAGATAGAGCGTTCTGAACAGATACTTTGGATCAAGCCCCGCTTCTGCAGCGGGGCTTTTTTCGCTATTGATTGGGCCAAGGCAAGGCTCAGCTCATATTGGTTATTTCTGAGCGGCGGATATTGGCTATTGCTTGCTGTTAGCAGCGGTTACCACACATGACCGATGCCAAATTCGACCGATATATGGCTGGTCTCGCATCCTGGGCGCAGACCCGGCGATGGCTATTTGCTGACCGGATTGCCTTCGAGGTCAACGCGTGGCCGACCGCAAACGAGCCAGTAACCGAAGCCCATTATACCGGCACCACTTATGGCATTGCCGACAGTTACCCAGAGAAGGTTCCAGGCCGCTCCCGAAACGGTGACGCTGTCCGGATGATCCGACAGCAGAGCTACCGCGAAAATAGTCATATTGGCTACGCTGTGCTCGAATCCGGCGGCAATAAATGCGAACAGACACCAAAAGATCAGAACGCATTTCGCCGCGTCGTTCGTTGTTCTTGCAGACGTCCAGATCGCCAGACAAACCAACCAATTACACAATATCGCGCGAGCGACCAACTCTCCCGCCGGGGCGTTCATTTTTCTTGCGGCAACGGCGTTGAGTAGGTCGGCGCCATCCTGGAGGATCGTTCCACCGCCGCCGGCGACGAAAAGTAGGGCAAGGACAATGCACCCGACCAAATTTCCGAACCAAGCTGCGATCCAGCAGCGGGCCAAACCCGAAAGCGAAACCGTGCCGGAAAGCCGTCCCAACGTCATAAACATGGCATGACCGGTAAACAGCTCCGAGCCGGCGAAAATGACTAGGGTAAGCGCAATTCCGAAGCTGCACCCCATCACCAGATTTCGTACCGACGGATCGACAGTTTCTCCGACGCTGAATATCAACAGGACACCGATTCCTATGTATGCGCCGGCCATCATTGCAGCAATTAAGAATCCGAGGGGGTTGCGGCGCAGCGAGTCAGATTTACTGCGCGCGAGCATCGCGAATTCGATGGCCGTTTCGGTGAGCGTCATGACATCGAATTTCCCCGGATTCTCGCTGCAAGACAAGCTGGAAGTTAGACGTTGTCGACGGCGCGGCGGTTTGACACGCCCGGCCCAGGATTCTCCGAGTTGTATCGGAGGAAGCAGTATTAGCTCACCGGCTTCTTCGCCGCCACGGTGCTTGGCGGTCTTGGATTAGGTACTTCCATGGGGCATCAACTTTGGGTTCAGACCGTTGGCGTTGGCGCCACTGCGCTATGGTCCCGCGTGTTCAGTTTCGTTATTATGCTGTTCGTAAGGGCGATCTTGGGACTGCGGGTCAGCGAACATGCAGAAGCCGAGGGTTTGGACATTACGGATCACGGTGAGGGTGGTTATGATTGGTGAGCGTTTAGGTTAAACGGAAATCTGCGCGCGGGACCTCCCGGTCTCCCGTTTGGTTCCTTGATCGGCGCGGAATCGGAATCGCGGCCGGCGCATCGGCAGTGCATTGTCGCCTGAAGGTTTGGCGGCAATCGTTGAACGCTCGACAAATCGATCTAAATTGTTTCGACGCATCAAATATAGGCCGGTTTGGATTGAGGAGTGGGTGAATGCCGACAAGTTTCGACGCGATTATTATAGGCACTGGCCAGGCCGGACCGTCGATGGCGCAGCGCATGACGCGGGAAGGCTTGAAGACGGCGATCATCGAGCGAAAACTTTTCGGCGGCACCTGCGTAAACGTTGGGTGCATTCCGACTAAGGCGCTGGTGGCGAGCGCACGCGCTGCCTATATGGCGCGCCGGGGCAGCGATTTCGGCGTCACCATCGACGGCAACATAAACGTCGATATGAAACGCGTGAAGGCGCGCAAGGATGGCATCGTCCTACAGTCGAACCAAGGTGTGACCAACTGGATGAAAAACATGGACGGCCTGACGGTGTATGAAGGGCATGGCAGCCTGGAAAGCGCCACAACCGTCCGTGTCAACGGCGAGTTGCTGGAAGCTGATAAAATAGTTCTGAACGTCGGCGGCCGTGCGACCATTCCCGATATGCCGGGTGTCCGCGAGATCGATTACCTGACCAACTCCAGCATGATGGAAGTCGACTTCCTGCCCGAACATCTCGTCGTCATTGGCGGCAGCTATATCGGCTTGGAATTCGCTCAGATGTACCGACGTTTTGGCTGCCCGGTCACCGTGATGCACCGGGGAGACAGGCTGGTTGATCGCGAAGATCCCGATGTTTCCGAAGCGATCAAGGGTATCCTCGAGAATGAAGGAGTTGAGGTCCGCCTCGGCGCGCAGTGCGTTGGATTTAAGAAACGCGGCACTCAGGTTGTGGTTTCTGCGGCGTGCGAGTCAGGCCCTGAAGATGTCGTCGGTAGTCATGTATTACTCGCGGTCGGACGCCTTCCGAACACTCATGATCTCGGTTTGGAGGCGGCCGGCATCGAGACCGATGCGCGCGAATTTATTACCGTCGACGACCAACTCGCGACCAATGTACCCGGCATTTGGGCAATTGGTGACGCCAACGGAAAGGGCGCGTTCACCCACACTTCCTATAACGACTACGAAATTCTCGCCGCCAACATGTTCGACAATGATCCCAGACGAGTCTCGGACCGCATCACGACCTACGGGCTGTTCATCGATCCGCCCCTAGGCCGGGTTGGCATGACTGAAACTCAGGTTAGAGAATCAGGCCGCAAAGCATTGATCGGCAAAATGATGATGTCGCGTGTTGGCCGCGCCAAGGAGCGCAGCGAGACACAGGGCTTTATGAAGATTCTAATTGACGCCGAGAGCAAGAAAATTCTTGGCGCATCGATTCTAGGCATCGGCGGGGATGAAATTATCCACTCACTCCTCGATGTCATGTACGCAGGTGCACCGTACACGGTGATTCAGCGCGCGATGCACATTCATCCAACGGTGACCGAACTGATCCCGACAATGTTGGGCGATCTGCAGCCGCTCAATTAGCAAGCATCATGCATTCCATATATTTTCTCTTCGTCGTCACTCAGGCCAACAATTTTAAAGCCTTGAGGGCGGAGGCCAGCTAACCTACCCATCAAGTGAATTTGAGAGGCAACAAAATCATGCTGAAGGATCGTGTTGGACTGGTAACGGGCGGCGCCTCTGGCATTGGGCGGGCGACGGTGTTGGCCATGGCTGCGGCCGGCGCCAAGGTTCTCGTTGCCGATGTAGACGAAGCAGGTGGAGAGGGCGTGGCGGGCGAGGTGCGCGAGGCAGGTGGCGCGGCTGAGTTCCTGCGCACCGATGTGTCCGATGCGGCGGATGTGAATGCCATGGTGGCACGCGCACTGAGCGTTTTTGGCGGCCTCGACGCTGCGTTCAACAACGCCGGAGTCGAGGGTGATCAAGCGCCGCTGCAGAGCCAAGACATGGCGCGGGTGCAGCGCGTGTTCGATATCATGATCAACGGCGTCTATCTCGCCATGCAGGCTGAGATACCGGCCATGCTGGCGCGCGGCGGCGGCGCCATCGTCAATATGAGTTCGATGTGGGGCTTGGCCGGTTATCCGGAATGGTCGCCCTATATCACAGCCAAACATGCAGTTTCCGGCATGACCAAATCGGTGGCACTCGAAGTCGCAGCCCAAGGCATCCGCATCAACGCCGTGGCGCCGGGGCCGATCCTCACGCCGCTCTTGCTGCGCGGCTGGAACAACGATCCCTCAGAGGCGTCGGGGCGCGTGCCAATGCGCCGTATCGGGCGGCCCGAGGAAGTCGCCAATGCGGTGGTATGGTTGCTTTCGGATCAGGCCAGTTTCGTCACCGGCCATATCATGCCGATCGATGGCGGCATGCTGGCAGAGAAAGGCTAACCTTCGCCGCGCTGCGGGCCGAGTTGCGGCTCGCGGTGCTCGGCGGCGAAGACGTGAGCGTAGAGGTTAGCGATCCACTGCTTGCCGTGTTGGGTCATGCGCAAATAATTCAGGCCCTCGCCGATGTACGGCCCGACCGCATCGAAGAAGAAATTGGAGTACCCCGCCGCTAAATCCGCGGGACTGTTGAACCCCATTTTTTTGTTCGCGCCGGTTTCGTTGAACTCGTGAAAAAGGCGGTTGATCTTGCGCATATAGTTGGGGTCTCCCAACTGGCCGATAAGATCGGCAGCGCGCACCAGCCCGGCGACGCCCGTGGTGTCGCGTGCATCGCCTACGTCGGGTACAGGAAAGCGCGTCAGCTCCAACCCAGCGATCACGCGGTCGACATCAAGCATGCCCAATTGGCTGAAGCGCTCGCGCACAAATATCTTGCCGCGCTCGACATGATAGGGCGTGAGGCTGGCGTCGGATGCGCCCTGTGGCGGTGAAAAAGTGTTGCCGACTTGATCGATCACATAGGCGCCGGCAACGTCCCCGATACAGACGCCGCGCACATAGCCGATATCATGGCACAGCAACGCGACCATGAAATGCAACCAGTCGTCGGGCGTAATGCCGCCCTCGCGGATATGTTTGCCGAGCAGAATTTCCTGCCCGGCCAGGGTCACCATTAACGTGTGTTCGACATCGTGATAGAGCGCATCCGAATCGGCGATGCGCTCCAGCGACATGCGCCCGACCCAAGCGATGATATCCGGATAATCTGGTTTTTGCCGGCCGAAATTTGCGGTGTAAGCATCCTTAAGGCGCTCAGTAAACGCGTTGATGGTTATTTCCGTTACGTTTAATATAGCCCGCTCTCCACCGTTCTCCGCACCCGATCAATTTGGTGCGGCATGTTTCAAATATGCCACCGCCTCGGCATGTAATGCCGCGTCGCCGGCCGCGACGACCCAGCCGCCACCTTGTACAGGGGCGCCATCCCAAAGACTGATCACTCCTCCGGCGCCTTCGACAATCGGGATCAGCGCCTGAATGTCCCACGGCATTAGGTCACCCTCGATAACCAGATCGATATGTCCCCCCGCCAATAGAGCGTAATTATAGCAATCACCGCCCAGGCGCAGATATTCGACCCGAGATGCGACAGATTCGAAGGCACGACGCTGGGCATCAGTGTGCATCATTTCTAACTCAGTAATTCCCAATCTAGCCTGCTCAAGCTTGGGGCAGGCGCGGGTGCGCAGTTGCTGGCCGTTCAGGGTGGTTTGGCCAGACACGCCGATAAAGCGTTCACCGACAAACGGCTGGTTCATGGCGCCGAGGACCGGTTCCCCATCTTTCAAAAGCGCGATCAAGGTCCCCCATGTGGTAAACCCGGTGATGAAGGCCTTGGTGCCGTCGATCGGATCAAGCACCCAGACATATTCGGCGTCGAGCTTTTCGTCGCCAAATTCTTCGCCTTTGATGCCATGGTCGGGGAACGTCTCGTTAATCAGGGCGCGGATGGCTTGCTCTGCGCCTCGATCCGCTTTGGTGACCGGTGAATAGACGCCGGGCCCTTTATCGGCCTTATCGACCACATCTACGGGACTGCGAAAATAGCGCTTGATGACCTCACCCGAAGCGTCGCACGCCTTGTGCAGGAGCGCGACATAGGCGGAAAGATCGCCGTCAGATAAATTGGCAATTTCAGTAATAGTTCACACCTCCGCACACATTGATCGCTTGGCCAGTGATATAGCGCCCGTGCCGACCCGCGAGATAGACCGCCATGTCGGCGAGGCTTTCAGGGCCAATCAATGCGCCAAGCATATTGCCGCGCATCGTATTCGAGTAGGTGGTGTCGAAGTCTTCGCCTTTTGTTTCGGCGGTCTTGCGGATCGCGGCGCTCGCCATTTTCGATTCGGCCCAGCCGGGGCAAATCGCGTTGACGCGGATATCCCGTTCGCCGACTTCCATCGCTAGGCATTTCATAAATTGCAGGATGGCATGTTTGGAGGCGTTGTAGGCGGTCCAATTCGCGTCCGCCGATTTGCCGCTGGTCGAGGCGTTAAAAAGAATGCAGCCGCCCGTGCCCGCATCCAGCATGGCCGGCAGCAAATGGCGGGAAACCAAATAGGGCGCCTTGACGTTTGTATCCATGATGCGGTCCCACATCTGCTCGTCCATTTCCGGGACCGGCGCGAAATCTGCCCATCCCGCATTGTTGACGATGATGTCGATACCGCCGAGGCGCTCGAGTGTGTCTGCGCACATGGCCTTGATCTCGGCCGGGTTGAGCAAGTCGGCGGCGACGGAAATAGCGCGACCGTTCGCTGCCTCGATATTGCGCCGGACTTCAACGGTGCGCTCCAAATCGCGGCCATGTAGTGCCACCGTGGCGCCCTCACCCGCCAAGGCTTCGGCGATGGCGAACCCAATGCCGCTTCCCGCGCCCGTCACCAGCGCCCGTTTGCCTTCGAGTCCGTGGTCCATGCCGCAATTTCCCCTTGCCGTGCCCCTTGTTCCTACTCGGAAGCTGTTGCGTTGCCAGCTTTTGACCAATCTAATCGGAATGCAGGGGTACGCAATAGACGAAATCTGGCATGAGACGGCGTTTTGTGTCTCATGCCCGGCGGTGGCAATGGATATCAATAATATCAAGGCGGATTTAGTAGCGCGTCGGCAGGCGCTCGTCGAACTTGCCGAGGAAGCGGAAGGCGCGCAGAAACCGGTCGAGTTGGATCAGACGCGGGTGGGGCGGCTGTCGCGCATGGATGCGTTACAAGGACAGGCCATGGCGCAGGAAACCGCCCGGCGGCGCAACAACGAAGTGGCGCGTATCGACGCCGCGATCAAGCGCGTCGACGAAGATGAATATGGCTATTGCCTGGCATGCGGCGAGAAGATAGCTACCCAGCGCTTGGCGCTCGATCCCATGGCGGCGGTCTGCGTAACCTGCGCCGCGGGCAAATAGTTCAAAAAAGTAGGGGTTAACGGCGGCCGACGATCTGATGGTGAGAGAGTGGTGCATTGCCGAATTATTCGCTATAAGATCGCGCAAATTCGTAATTATGGGAGCACAGGTTGATGAAACACGCATTATTCATGATGCCAATTCATGCGCGCGACAAGGATTACCACGTCGGGCTGGCGGAAGATCGGGAAGCGATCATTCTGGCCGATAAATTGGGCTACTCGGAAGCCTGGATCGGTGAACACTACGCCTCTGGGCCGGAGCAGATCACCTCGCCGATGATGTTCTTAGCGAGCCTGATTACCGAAACAACCAACATCAAGCTGTGCACCGGCGTGATTTGCTTGCCGCAATATCATCCCGGCCAAGTCGCAGGGCAGGCGGCGATGTTTGATCATCTCTCTAAGGGCCGCTTCATCATGGGCGTTGGGCCGGGCGGGCTGCCGCCAGATTTCGAATTGTTCGGCACCATGGACGCTGAGCGCAACGAGATGATGATCGAATCCATCGATATGATCCGCAAGATTTGGTCCGGCGAGCCGCCTTGGGACATTAAGGGCAAACATTGGCACATCAAGATCCAAGATTGGGTGCATGACGATATCGGCCTGGGCCATATGTTAAAGCCCTACCAGAAACCGTTCCCGCCAATAGGAATTTCGGCGATGAGCCCGTTCTCAAGCTCTATCCGTTACGCCGCCCAACAGGATTTTATCCCGCTTTCGGCTAATTTTATCGGCAATTGGTCAGTGAAATCGCATTGGCAGGTCTATGCCGAGGAACGCGAGAAAAATGGCCAGGTAGTGGACCCCTCAATTTGGCGCGTGGCGCGCAACATCCATGTCGGCGAAACCGATGCCGAGGCGGAAGCGTTCGTCAAAGAGGCCAACGGTAGCTGCGATTGGTATTTCAAATATCTTCATACCATTTTCGAGCGCGCCAAGATGAAAGGCGCCTTTGTGATTAACAAAGGCGACGATGGGGATGCTCTCACGCATGAGGATCTGCGGGACAATTACACCATCTATGGCAGCCCGAGCACGGTGGCTGAAAAAATTCTCGCCTTCCGCGATGAGATCGGTGATTTCGGCACTTTGGTTCAAACGGCGCAGGATTGGACAGACGCAGATGCCATGAAGCGCTCGATGAAACTGCTTGCCGAGGAGGTCATGCCAGCGGTCAACTCGGCCATCGGTAACAAGCAGGCAGCCGAGTAGCGGGAGAGAAAAGGTGGATTAGGCGCGCCGGAGGCTCATGGCCGATTACGCCATTGTCACCGGCGGATCGCAAGGCATCGGTCTTGCGATCTGTCGCCGCCTGAAACAGGACGGCACGACCCCAATCATTTTTGACCGCGTCGCGCCGGAAGATTCTAGCGTCGGTGAGTTTCGCGCTGTCGAGCTTTCTGATCTCCAGGCAACGGCGGCGGCGTTGGATTGGGCATTGGGGCTGGGGCCGGTCAGCCGCTTGGTCAACAATGTCGGCGTCGTTATGCCGGCTTTGCTGGAAGATACCTCACTCGAAGATTTCGATGCCTTAATGGCACTAAACGTGAGATGCGCTATCCAGTGCACCCAGGCAGTGGCGCCAGCCATGCGCAAACGCGGCATGGGCCGAATCGTCAACATAGCCAGCCGTGCCGCGCTCGGCAAAGTGCTCAGAACTAATTATTCCGCCAGCAAGGCAGCTCTCATCGGTCTCACCCGCACTTGGTCGCTCGAACTGGCGGCGGATGGCATTACGGTCAACTGCATCTGCCCTGGCCCTATCGCCACCGAGCTCTACAAGAAGGCCAATCCGGCCGATGACCCCCGCACCATTGCGTCCCTCGCGACCGTTCCGGCAGGGCGTATCGGCGTTCCCGAAGATATCGCCCAAGCCGCCGCATTCTTCCTTGCCGAAGGTTCTGGCTTCATCAACGGCCAAACGCTTTATGTTTGTGGGGCTTCAAGCGTCGGGCGTGCAGGCGTTTAACAAGCACACTGACTGACAAGATCCTTTCTCCCGGGACGGGAGGTAGGGGTTACGTTGCAGAGGCGACCCAAGCGCGCATGCGCGCTCAGCACTGGCCGCCTCAAGCCCGTGCGTACTTATCAACAAACGTCTGATTAATCGTAATCCCCAGCCCAGGCCGGTACGGAATCGCCATCTCGCCATTCTCAACCGTGAAATTCTCTTCCGCCATATTGTGCAGCAGCGGATTGGCGCCGAGCGAGTATTCGATGATGGTGGCCGCCGGTGAAACCGCACAAATTTGCAGCCCGGCCGAAAAATGCAGCGGCCCGCCCCAAAGATGTGGCGCGAGCCGAATTTGATGGGCGTCAGCGAGAGCGGCGATGCGCATGCATTCGGTGATGCCGCCACAAATCGCCGGGTCAGGCTGGAAAATGTCGACCGCGTTCAGCAATGCGAGGTCGCGGAAGGCGAAGCGGGTAAATTCGCTTTCACCGGCCGAGATCGGGATGTCAGTCGTGGCGCGCACTTCGGCACATCCGCGTTTGTTGTCGGCATTGACTGGCTCCTCGAACCAAGCGAGACGGCAATCGGCGACCTCGCGGGCAAATCGCTTGGCTTCTGGCACCGAGTAGGTGCCATGCGCGTCCACCATGATGTCGATTTCGGGTCCGAGATGATCGCGCGCCGCATGGACGCGACGCACCGAATCTGCCACTTCTCCATCGCCCGCGCCGACGCGCATTTTCACTGCCCTGAAACCGCCACGTTCGATATAGCTTTGTAACTGTTCGCCGATCTTTTCGGCTGGCGCCCAGCCGCCCGAGGCATAGGCCGGCAGCTTGGCGTGGGTCAGCCCGCCGAGCAACTGCCACACCGGCACATCCAGAGAGCGTCCGAGAATATCCCACAGAGCCATATCGACGGCACTGATCGCGGCTATAGTCAGGCCGCGCCGCCCGAGGGCTGGGAAGGGACGAGCGCGGGCCAGCGCGAAATGCGCCCGCGTGCCGTTATACATGTACTCCCAAAGGCGCGCCGGATCACCGGCATTCTCGCCGATCAGCGCTGGCCCGAGGTCGTCATTAATGAGCGAGACCAGCGGCGCATTGTTGCCGCTGCTGAACACCGAAGCGCGGCCTTCGCCGTAGCCGACCAATCCGGATTCAGTTTCGATCCGCACCAGCGCCGTATCGAAAGCGGCGACAACCCCGAAATCACTGATGTGTTGTTCGGCCTCGGGGATCGGGACGTGAATCCACGTCGCAGTGACCGATTTTATTTTCATGTCGCGCGCTCCATATTTATTGCCCCGCAAACGCTGGGAGGTGGCAACCGCTCCATATGACTCCGGGGGAGTACCTCATATTAACTCGGGCGCATGATCATGCCGAGTTTCATCGAAAGGGCTCGTTCTATCCGTTAGCCGGGTATGTAGCACGGCCCGGGAACAGCCGGATATTGTTCGAGCATGCTTTCGTCGATGTCGAGGCCGAAGCCAGGGGCGTCGTTGGGCATAATGTAGCCGTCCACCACTTCAAGCGGATTGCGCGCCAAATCGGTGCGGAACGGATTGATCGGCGCCACATCGGCTTCGAATATGATGCCGTTCTGGATGGCGCATAGGAGATGCACATTGGCTGCCGCACCGATCATGCTGTGGCTGGTGTGCGGTGCCGCGAGGAAATGCCAGGCGGCGGCCATATCGGCAATTTTCTTAACCTCCGAGATTCCGCCTGCCTTGGTGCAATCGGCTTGGCAGATGGTGATTGCACGGGCTTCGAACAGTTCTCGGAAGGCTTGGCGGGTATAATGGTTCTCGCCCGCAGCGATGGGGATGCTGGTGCGCCTTGAGAGTTCCTGATAGGCCGGGATATTGTCCGGTGCAAATGGCTCCTCCAGCCAATAGACGCGGTTGGTCTCGCAATAATTAATCACTTCGGGCAGGTCGAGCACGGTGTAGCGCGTCGCCGCGTCGACGGCGATATCGATGCCGTCGCCGAAGGTCTTGCGAATATGGCCGACCCGCTCGGCGTCCTTCTTTGGCGTATCACCGACCCGCATCTTGATCGCGTCATAGCCTTGGTCGATAAATCCGGCGACCTCCTTTTCCAGCGTGTCGAGCGGCTGGAAGCCGAGCGTGAGACCGCCGACATAAGCGCGGATTTTCTTCGCCGCTCCGCCGAGAAGGCGATAGACCGGCTGGCCGAGGAGCTTGCCCTTGAGGTCCCATAGAGCGAGATCGATACCGGCCAGTGCGATTATGCTGCCGGCGCCAAGTCCATGGGTTTGAATTTGCTGGCGCTTGATGCGTTCCCAAATGCCTTCGCTGTCGAACGGATCGGCACCGACGATCAGCGAACCGACGCCCTTTTCGATGATTTCCACCATGGCCGTCAGGTTTTGGCCGTGATGCGCTTCGCCGTAGCCGATAGTGCCGTCATCAGCAGTGACCTTGACGAATACGAAATCCCGCTTGACGTTGCGTCCCAATCCCATGCGCAGGACGTTGTCGGTAAAGGGGCGCGAGTGGGCGCTCGCGGTTATTTTTACGATTTTAGCCATGCGGGGTCTCCCGAATCTTGTCCTATTCGTGGGCAATCTACCCCAGCGCCGCGAGGTAGGCCACGTCTGCGCTTGCGGAGTTGACTTTACTCAGGTAGAGGCAACAATCCGCCGCATCATGGCGAAGGTGGACACAATGGCAGACCCAGTAACGGACCCAGTGGCGGCGACAGATATCGATCCGGTAACGCTTGAAATCGTGCGCGGCAAACTGCTGGCGGCGGTCGATGAGATGGGCATCGTCATCGCCCGCACTTCGATGAGTCCGGTGATTTACGAGGTGCTTGATTTTGCCTGCGGTATCCTTGACACCAAGGCCCAGTTAATCGTCCAGACCAACGGCGTCACGCTTTTTACCGGCACGTTTTCGTTTCAGCTTCAAGCCATTCAGAATAAATTCGGCGGCGATATCTGCCCGGGTGACGTCTATATGACGAACGACCCATTCGGGGGCGGCACCCATACCTGCGACGTGGCGCTCATTCGTCCGCTGTTCGATGGCGACAAATTGCGCGCCTTTGCAATTGCCGTGGCGCATTGGAGTGAGGTCGGCGGCTCGGTTGCCGGCAGCATCGCGCCGAATGCCACCGAGATCTATCAGGAAGGCATCCGCTTCCCTGGTATCCGCGTCTGCCGAGATGACAAGTTGCTGCCCGATGTGGTCGACCTGATTCGCGAAAATGTGCGCCTTCCAACGATGTGTCTCGGCGATCTCAATGCCGAGCTTGCGGCAGTGCGCATTGCCGAAGTGCGGCTCCGTGAGATTGAAAAAAAATACGGCTCCGGGGTCATGGATGCCACGTTTGAATACATTTTGGAAACCAGCGAACAGCTCAGCCGAGAGGCCGTGGCCGCCCTGCCGGACGGCAGTTACCGCGCCGTGGATATTATTGACGGTGATGGCATCAGCGATGAACAAATCCCCGTCTGCGTCGAAGTGCGGATCGATGGCGAGCGCATGACGTTCGATTTTACCGGCACCAGCGCGCAGCGTCCCGGTCCCATCAATTGCGCCTATGGTGCCTTGCATTCGGCGGTGAAGACCGTCTTCAAATCGCTCGTCGACCCGCAAGGGGCGTCCAATGAAGGCTGGTTCCGTCCGGTGGAAATCATCTGCCCTGATGGCACCGTCTTCACCGCGAAGAAGCCGGCCCCGACGGGCTGGTATTACGAAGGTTCCGCCCATGCCTCGGAACTGGTGTGGAAGGCGCTGGCTGAAATCGCGCCCGACCGCTTCAGTGCTGGCAGCTATATGTCCCTCTGCGGCGCCTATATTTGTGGCAAGGATCCCGAAAGCGGCGAAATATTCGTCCATATCGAGCCGGCAGTGGGCGGTTGGGGGGCAACCTCCACACGCGACGGCACCGCCGCCCTGATCGCGACGACCGACGGCGACACCTATAATTATTCGGTCGAACTGTTCGAAGCCAAGTTCCCGCTTCTTGTCCGTCAGTACGCGCTCAACACCGACGAAGGCGCGGGCGAGGGGCGCTACCGTGGTGGTTTCGGCGCGGTGCGAGAATTTGATATCCTCGCGGATGATGCCTTTACCTATGCCAGTTTCGGTCGTTCCATTGAGCCGCCGTGGGGCCTCAAAGGCGGCGCCAAAGGTAGCTGTAATTTCATGGAAATTGAAAGCGGCAAGGAGACAATGCGCGTCGCCCGCGTTCCTTATCATGCCTTGCAGCCGGGCGATCGTGTGCGAGTGGTCACCGGCGGCGGCGGCGGCTACGGCGATGCTTTCACCCGCCCGCCACAAGAAGTTCTTGATGACGTTCTGAACGACTACATCACGCCGGCAATTGCGCGTGATCAATATGGCGTGGCGCTGACGCCGGACGGCAGTATCGACGATACGGCAACTCAAACTCTGCGCGCGGCAAGGGGTTAGGGCGATGGGGCGCTTGGCGAGCGATATCGGCGGCACGTTCACCGATCTGGTCTATTTCGACGATGAGAGTGGCACCCTGAAAGTGGAGAAGTCCCTCACCACGCCCAAGGATTTGACTCAGGGCGTTGAGGATACCATCCGCTTGGCGCAAATTGACCCAAACACCGTCGACTTCTTCGTGCATGGCGGCACCACCGTCATCAACGCCATCACCGAGCGCAAAGGCGCTAAGACGGCGCTTGTCACCACACTCGGATTTCGCGATGTGCTCGAAATCGCGCGCGGCAATCGACCCGATCTCTATAATTTGAGCTTCGAGAAGCCGACGCCTTTTGTGCCCCGACGTCTGCGCTTCGAAGTGCGCGAGCGCATCGATGCAAAAGGGCGGGAATTGGAGCCGTTGCACCTTGCCGATCTCGATGCCGTGATTGAGCGCTGCCAGGCGGAGGGCGTTGAAGCGGTCGCCATACAGTTCCTGCACAGCTATGCCGCACCCGAACATGAGGCCGCCTGTGCCACCTATTTACGCGACAAGCTGCCCGGCGTGGCGATCACCGCAAGTCATGAGATCACGCGCGAATGGCGCGAATATGAGCGCGCCAATACCGCGGTGCTGAATGCTTATGTGCAGCCCATCGTGCAGCGCTATTTTGATAGTCTCGAGGGTAGCTTACGCGGCCAGGGCCTGGACTGCCCGTTCGCGGCGATGCAATCGAATGGCGGCTCGACCAGCTTTTCTTGGGCCAAGGCGCACCCCATCACCTTGGTGGAATCCGGTCCGTCCGCCGGCGTCAACGGCGCTGCCCTGGTCGGCAAGCTGTGCGGCGAAGAAGACGCCATCTATCTCGATATTGGCGGCACCACGGCGAAATGCTCGGTGATCGAAGGCGCGCAGGTCAAGGTCACCACGGATTACAAACTGGAATGGACGCGCATCAATCCGGGATACCCGGTCAAAGTTCCGGTCGTCGATATCGTCGAGATCGGTATGGGCGGCGGCTCCATCGCATGGTTCGATAAGGTCGGTGCGCTCAAGGTCGGGCCGGTGAGCGCTGGCTCCGATCCGGGCCCCGCCGGATACGGCCTGGGCGGCACCGAGCCCACGGTGACGGACGCCAAGCTTCTCACCGGCGTGCTCAATCCCGGCTATTTCGCCGGCGGGCGCATCACTCTCGACGTCGCCGCTGCCGAGCGTGCCATGCAAAAAATTGCGGATGGTCTGAAGACCAGTGTCGAAGAGGCGGCGGTAGCGGTCTTGCGCCTAGCCGATGCCGACGCCATCAATGCGCTCAAGCTGGTCTCCATTCAGCGCGGTCACGATCCGCGCGATTTTGTGTTGATCGTTGGCGGCGGCGGCGGCGCCATGCACGCGGCGACGCTGGGCCGTGAGCTCGGCGTGCGAGAAATCATTATTCCGCTCTATCCCGGTTATTTCTCGGCCTGGGGCATGTTGGCGACGGAGCCGCGGCGTGATTTCGTGCAAACCGCGCTGGGCCGCGCCGACAACATGACAACAGCGGGACTGGAGGAGCTATTCGCCGGCCTCGTCGCGGAAGCGGAGGAATATTTCCACGATCAAGATGGCGCGGAGGAGGCGAAATTGGATTTTGAGTTCGGCATCGATTTGCGCTATTTCGGCCAGGAACATTGGGTCACGGTTGGCGCCGCGTTGGACGACCTAAGCGTCGAAACCATCTTGCATGATTTCCATATCGCCCATGAACGCGCTTATACCTTCAAGCTCGACGACACGCCGGTCGAGTTCGTGAATTTCCGCCTCATGGCGACGGCGCGCGTGGCGCGCCCGACCGTGAAGCCGCTCAACGGTGCGGGCCGCTCGGAGGCCGCCGCAGCCAAGGGCACGCGCTCGGTACATTTCGGTGAAGACGGCCGCCATGAAGCGCGGATCTTCGAACGGGACCTGTTGCCCGCCGGCTTTGAAGCCGATGGCCCGATGGTCATCGAAGAACAATCCGCCAACACCATCGTTCATCCTGGCCAGCATCTGCGCGTCGACGAACTCGGCTTTCTGCATATCTCCTAGACGATACTGCGCCCGGCGCAGACGTAAATGGATTGCGCAGTGACGTGGCGCGCGCCGGGGCCGGCGAGGAAGACCATCATATCAGCGACATCCTCGGGCGGAATGATGGCACGCATCGCGTTGACGCGCATGCCTTGGTCATAGAGCTGCTCGAACGGCACACCGCTTTCTTCCGCCATCTGTTCGTGCAATTCCACCGCCATCTCGGTGGCGATCCAGCCGGCGCAAACCGCATTCGCGGTAATGCCGTGCGGGCCGACTTCCTCGGCCAGACAGCGGGTGAAGCCGACCAATCCGGCCTTGGTCGCGTTGTAGATTGAGCGCTCCGCCTGCGCCATGCGCGCCGCGCTCGAAGCGTTGAACACATACGCTCCGCCAGTGCCTTGCGCGATCATAGCGGGCAATGTGTGCTGGGTGACCAGGAAGGGCGCTTTCAAATTGACGTCCATCACTTGGTCCCACTCTTCTTCTTCTAGGTCGACAACCGGACCATGGGCCGCGACGCCGGCATTGTTGATGACGATGTCGATACCGCCCAATCTATTGATCGCCTCAGCGCAAAAGTCTGCGATGGAAGCTGCGTCGGTAAGCTCGCCGGTCACGCAAACGGCTTTGCCGCCGAGCTGCCGCACACTTTCCGAAATCGCATCAAGTTGCCCTCGCCGCCGGGCATGGAGGGCGACGCTGGCGCCCTCGCGCACCAACGCTTCCGCGGTGCGGGCGCCCATGCCGCGTGCTGCGCCAGTGACCAGAGCGCGTTTGCCGACTAGCGAAGGGGCGCGCCGTGCTGAATTCGCCATTTGGCTCACGCCGGGTTCATTTATGAGCCACGCGGCCCATGTTCGCTTGTTGCTCGCCTTGCGGCAGATGCTGCACCAACCACATCATCGCGTGGGAAATATCATGCGCCACGGCTTCGCGCGCGGCGCTGCCTTTGCGCGAGCGCAGCGCATCGACGATCGGCATGTTGGTGGCGGCGGCGCGCCCGGCGAAGCGGATATCGTGAAACAAATAATTGAGCGTCGGTCCGACACGCAGCCAAATACCTTCGATCATATCTAGCAGGAGCGGTGAACGTGCGGCGCGATAGACGGAAAAATGCATTTCCTGATTCTTCGCGAAATAGGTTGGCGCATCGTGGCGCTCGGCGGCGGCGGATACTTCGGCGAAAAGGCCGTCTATGCGGTCGAGTTCGCTGTCTACAATTAGGTGCGCCGCTTTCTCTGCCGCCAGTCCCTCCAGGGCAATCCGAACTTCGCAAATCTCGGCATATTTTGCGCTGGTAACGAACGGCACGCGGGCCGTGCGGTTCGGTCCGAGATCGAGCGCGCGTTCGGCGACGAGGCGTCCGAGTGCTTCGCGCACCGGCATGGCGCTGGTGCCCAATTTTCCGGCGACCCCGCGCAGCGTCACCGCCTCGCCCGGCTGATATTGGCCGGCGATCAGGTTGCGGCGAATTTCCCGATAAACATGTTCATGCAGGGGCACGTCATCTGTGCCGTTGAGATTTGCGTCCGACAGTCGAAGCGCCGAGGGAGCAACCGCCATTCCGTTCTACTCCGCCGCTTCGCGGGCGCCACCACCCATTAGAGCATGAATGCCGGCCACCACTTCATCGACGCCGGCTAGTGCTGCTTGCTCCAAAACCTTGGAAACCACCGGCGCGGACTGAGTGCCGCTGACGCGAAGTATCTGGTGGTCGAGCCAATCAAACAGGCGCTCCTGGCCCTCCTGCACGATGCCCGCACCGAGTGATGGGCCGCGCGACGTTTGTTCCGCCACCAGCAGGCGGTTGGTGCGCTGCACGCTGGCGCCGATGGTTTGCCAGTCCAAGCTCACTGCATCCAACGTGCGTGGATCGATTACCTCGGCGTCGATGCCGCTTTTCTCCACCGCCTCAATGCAAATCGGCACCATGTTGCCGCAGGCAACAATGGTGCAGGCCGTGCCGGGGCGGACGATCCGCGCGCTACCGAAGGGAATGCAGAAGTCGAGATCGTCTGCGGGCACCGGTCCTTCGCTCTGAAACAGGGTCTGGGTTTCGACCACCACCACCGGGTCGTCGCACAGCACTGCGGAATTAAATAGGCCGATATAGTCGAACGGCGTTGTTGGCACGATCACCCGCCAACCCGGCCACAAAGCGAACAACCCGCTTGGGTCCATGGAATGCTGCGAGCCGTAGCCATGCCCACCGGCGGCGCGGATGCGCACGATCAGGGGCACTGTCGACGTTCCGCCGAACATATGCCGCACTTTGGCGATCTGGTTGAACAATTGATCCGCCGCAACCAGACAGAAATCGGCATACATTATTTCGATGATCGGGCGCAGACCATTGATGGCGGCGCCGAGACCCATGCCGGTGAAGCCGTTTTCGGCGATTGGCGTGCCGATCAGGCGGTCGGGGAATTTCTCGGAGATGCCTTTGGTCGCGCCGACGGTGCCGCCGCCGAGACGATGCACATCTTCGCCGAGAACAATTACGCGTTCGTCGCGCTCCATGGCCCGCATCTGGACCGCGGCCATGGCCTCGACATATTTCATCGTCTTGGTTTTTGCCGGGTCGATATCTTCGATTTCTATCATGCGCTGGCCGGCAAGTTCGCTGAGGTCGCCGCGGATGCCGTTATCCACCGTGCCCGGGTCCGGCCAAAGTGCCGGAATGATGCGTAGCTGGTTGGATTTGGGCTCGGTTTCCGTTAGTGCCGCTGACGCAGACGCGACGCTTTCTCCCGCTTTGCGGTCAATTTCCGCAAGCGACTTCTGCGTTACCACGCCGAGCTTCAACAGTTTTTTCGGTAGGGTGATGTAGGGATCGCGCTTGCGCCAGGCTGCCTCTTCTGATTTCTCGCGGTAGCCGAATGCGCTGCCAGGTATCGGGCCATTTTGGTGGAAGTAGCGATAGGTCTGACATTCGATCAGCACTGGACCCTTCTTTTCGCGGATTTGCTTGAGCGCCCATTCCATCGCCTTGCGCATGGCCATAACGTCCATGCCGTCCACTTCCAAAGACGGTACGGCAAGTCCCTGACCGCGCGCCGAGAGGCGGGCCTCTCGCGTCGCCTCGCTAACATGTGTGGAGACGCCATAAAGATTGTTCTCGACGATAAAGACCATTGGCAGATCATAGATCGCGGCCAAATTCATGGACTCATAGGCGGCGCCATTCTGCATCGCGCCGTCGCCGAAGAAGGTCACCGTGATGTTGCCGGTGGCGAGTATTTTGTCGGCCAGCGCGTAGCCTGTCGCCTGGGGCGGATTGCCGCCGACAATGGCGTTGGTGCCAAGTACGCCAGCCTCGTCGCGGCGCATATGCATCGAGCCGCCGCGCCCGCCGCAGTAACCGGGCGTGAGACCCATAATCTCCGCCATTGAGCGATACACCGTATCCTGCATGGCGGCTGGAAATTCGGTGCTGCGCGGATCATAGCCAGCCGGCATTTCATGATAGAGAAAGCGCGAAAGAAATTGGTGGTGGGCGCGGTGGGTGCCGTTGATCTTGTCACCGGCTCCGAGCGTGGAAATGGCGGCGATCGCGCCGCCTTCCTGACCGATGCTGGCATGGGCCGGGCCATGCACGCAGCCGGCCTGCCACAATTCCAGTATGCGTTCCTCAAATTTTCGCACCACAATGAGCTGCTCGAGAATTTGCGCTAAAACCACCGGATCTTCTTTTTTCCAGTCGGCATCGGTGGCCTCAACGCGAAACCAGGGGGTGTTTGTCTTGAGCGGCACAAGCTTTGGCACGTTTTTGTCTCCACTGAACTTTCATTATCGGCGCGTATCCGCGCACGAAACTATTATTGCCGTCTGGCGTGTGATCACATCACGGGCTACAAGTTATAGCAGATCGTCCGGCGTGTCTGTAGGCGGAAGCAACCGCCGCATCGCTGGTGGGGAGAGAATAGCGCGTGATCTACGACGAGCCCAAATTTCTGCCCGGCGGCGACCGATATATCGAAATGGAGCTTGGAGACGAGCTGAATTTCGACCTTAACTTTCTCGTTCACTCGCTCTCGGCGAAAGTGCGCGAAGCGGAGATACCCGGGCTGATAGAGCTACTTCCGAACATGGCATCCATCGTTCTCAGCTACGACCCGGATGGGATCTCCTTCGGCGATTTGAAACGCGAAATTCTCTCGCATTATTATGCCATGGAGTCGCTTGAAAATATCGAGCTGTTGAGCCCGATCTACTACATTCCCGTGCTTTATTGCGACCATGTTACGCGCGCCTGTTGGGAGGATTACTGCGCCAAGATCGGCGACAAGGAATATGATCCCGACCTCATGGTACGGCTCAATGATCTCGACGGTTATGCCCAGCTTGCCCGCATCCATTCCGGCACCGAATATTGGGTGTCGGCGCTCGGTTTCTATCCTGGCTTGGCGTCGTTGATTGCGCTCGATCCGCGCTGCCGGATGACCGCGCCAAAGTACAATCCGCCGCGCACCTGGACGCCGAAGGGCACAATCGGGTATGGCGGCTCGGTGACATGCGTTTATCCCGCCAATACGCCGGGGGGATATCAAATTATTGGCCACACACCGGTTCCGGTTTGCGATATCGCCCAGCGCCTGCCCGCGTTCAAGGACGATCTGGCTCTCCTGCGCCCAGGTGACCGGGTGCGCTTCTTGCCCATCGAACGCGCCGAATATGATTACGTCGAGAGCCGGGTCGAAGAGGGCACCTATGTCCACAATGTCGCGGGCTACGCCAAGTTCTCCATCCGTGAATATCATCACTGGCTTGAAACGCTCGATATGACGGAACGGTTTTAATCATGGCGGTTGTGATCGCAGTGGAGAAAGCTGGTCTGGAAACATCCGTGCAGGATTTCCCCGGCCGCCGCGGCTTTTGGGAGCAAGGGTTTCCGCCTTCTGGCCCGTTCGATATGTGGTCCTTTCGCCTCGCCAATATATTGGTCGGCAATGAACCCGCCGCCGCCGGATTGGAGTGTCAATTTATGGGTCCGACATTGGTTTTTAGCGGCACTTGTGTGATTGCTCTATGCGGTGCTCAAATGAACGCCACGATCGACGGCACCGCCATTCCCATGTGGGAAAGCCTGACTGTGACGGCCGGTCAGAAATTGGCTTGCGGTTTTGCCAGCAAAGGCGCGCGCGCCTATCTCGCGATTTCGGGCGGCATAGAGGTTCCATCGGTGCTTGGTGCGCGCGCAACGTTCCACATGGCTGGTGTCGGTGGCGTCGACGGCCACGCCCTGAAGGTCGGTCAAATCTTGCACGCGAATGGCGGGGAGGGCGTTCCAGGAAGGCGCGTGAAAGAGGCGTGCCGCCCAGCTATTGCCAACGGCAAAGAGTGGCAAATCGAAGTGGTGCAGGGGCCGAATGACGATTGGATCACAGCGGAGGGGATCGACCGGTTCCTCACTAGCGAATGGAAGCTTCAGGCGCGCAGCAACCGCACCGGCTACCGCTTGGAGGGGCCGGATTGGCTGTTCGCCGAAAAGGCTAGCACCAAGGGGCCGGAACATGGCGAGCACCCATCGAACATTCTCGATCACGGTTATCCGGTGGGCTCGGTCAATCTTTGCGGCCAGACGCCGATTATCCTGGTCAATGACGCGCCGAGCGCTGGGGGCTTTATTAATCCGTTCACCGTCCCTTCGGCGGCGTTCTGGAAGCTGGCCCAGTCCAAGCCCAACGATATCTACCGGTTCCACCGGATCTCGGTGGAAGAGGCGCAAGATGCGCGCCGCGCCATCGATAAACTCTGTACCGAGGAGAGCATCGCATGAAGTTTGACGAGGCTAAATTTCTGCCAGGCGGCGATCAATTCATCTTGGTACAGTTCGGCGACGATGGCAGCATCGATCTCAATTTTCTCGCGCTCGGCCTGACGGCGGCGCTCAAGCAGGATCAAACGCGGGGGGTGATTGATACCAACCCGTCCTATAATTCTCTCGTTGTTGAATATGATTCGGACGAAATCTCTTACGCGGATTTGCAAACGGAACTGGAACGTCTGATTGGTGGCTTGGGCTCGGTCGAGGAGCTTGAGCTTGAGAGCCGTCTCGCCTATCTGCCGGCGATGTATCTCGACCCTTGGAGCCGGCAATGCGTTGAGGATTACAGCGAGAAGATATCCCCGCGCGAATATGATCCCGATTACGTCGCCCGTATCAACGGCCTTGATGACGCCAAGCAGTTGGCGCGTGTCCATTCCGGCACCGAGCATTGGGTGGTCGCGGTGTGTTCGACGCCGGGCCTGCCGTTGTTGCGCGCGCTCGATCCGAGATGCGCTATCACCTCGCCCAAATATAATCCGCCGCGCACCTGGACGACGCTTGGCGCGATCGGCGTCGGCGGGCTCTCGACCTCAGTCTACACCACGCCCGGGCCGGGTGGTTACAATTTGATCGGCCGCGTGCCGGTACCGCTATGGGACCCGCGCCAACGTCACCCGATTTTCAAGGACCGCGTCGTGCTGCTCGACGCCGCCGACCGGGTGAAATTCATGCCCATCGGCGCAGAAGAGTTCGAATATATCGAGGCCCGGGTGGCGGATGGCAGTTATGAGTTCAACATCACCGCCTATCAGCGCTTCTCGGTCGGTGCCTACAAGAAGTGGGTGGCGTCGCTCAACCCAGACGGAAAATTTTAGACAAGGACGCAACAATCATGACCGAACGCATTGGGTTTATCGGCCTCGGCGCCATGGGTAAAGGCATGGCGAGCAACCTTCAAAACAAGGGCTTCCAACTAAGCGTGTTCGATGTCTCGCCGACGCCGGTCAGCGTGCTCGTCCAATTGGGCGCGACCGAAACCGCCTCGATCGCCGAGTTGACCGCGGCCAGCGATATCGTCGTCACCATGCTGCCAGGCTCGCCGGAAGTAGAAGCCGTTGTGCTCGGCGAGGGCGGGGTGCTCGCCCATGGCCGGGAAGGCATGCTTCTTCTCGACATGAGCACTGTCGATCCGCTAACGACCGACGCCCTTGCGGCGAAACTCGACAAGTCCGGTATGGCGATGGTGGATGCGCCGGTTGGCCGCCTCGCCCAACACGCCAATGCTGGAGAAAGCCTCTTTATGGTCGGCGCGTCGGACGCAGATTTAGTCCGCGTGCGTCCACTTCTCGAAGCCATGGGCACCACCATCCACCATTGCGGCGCGGTCGGCAGCGGCATGCGCACGAAGCTGGTGAACAATTATCTCGCCATCGTCTCGTGCCAGATGAATGCTGAAGTGCTGACGCTTTCCGCCCGCTTCGGCCTAGATTTGCAAACCACGCTCGATGTCATTCATGGTACGACGGCGACCAACGGCCAGCTCAAAATCAACTACGCCACGAAGGTACTGACTGGCGATATCGAGCCCGGCTTCGCGATCGATCTTGCGCATAAAGATTTATCTCTGATCTTAAATGCCGCCAATCAAGTCAAGGTGCCGTTGCCGATCGCCGCGGCGGCGCGCGAAAGCGTCAGCCTGGCGCGCAGCACGAAGTTTCATGACAAGGATTTCTCCGCCCTCTTGGATCATTGGTGCGAGCGCGCCGGTGTGAAGGCGCCGCGCTTATGATCGAAGTATTGAAAGCTGGACTCGAAACCTGCGTGCAGGATTTTCCCGGCCGCAAGGGCGCGTTCGGCATGGGTTTCCCGCCGTCCGGGCCGATCGATCATTGGTCTTTCCGCCTCGCCAATATCCTGGTTGGCAATGCACCGGGCGCGGCGGCGCTCGAATGCCAGTTCATCGGCCCATCGCTGAGATTCGGGGCTGCCACCGTAATCGCCATTTGCGGCGCCGACATGGTGGCTAAGCTCGATGGCGCGCCCGTGCCGCTTTGGCAAAGCATCGCCGTTGCTGCTGGGCAGGTGCTTGTATTGGGCTCAGCGATAAACGGCGCACGCGCCTATATCGCAATTGCCGGCGCGATCGATACGCCGCCGTTTCTTGGCTCACGCGCGACATTCGTGCTCGGCGATTGCGGCGGCCTGAATGGCGCGGCGCTGCAAGTCGGCGGCGAGATTCCGATCGGAGCCGGGGAAGGCGTACCGGACCGGAAGGTCAAGAATTCTAGCCGCCCGGCGATATCCGCGAACGGGCGCTGGCAGATAGAAGTTTGCGCCGGACCCAATGATGATTGGATCGATGCCGCCGGGCAGAAGCGCTTTTTGACAAGCGATTGGAAGCTCTCGCCAAAAAGCAACCGTGTCGGCTTTCGCCTCGAAGGACCGGAATGGACGTTCACCGACAAGGCGACCAATAAGGCGCCCGAGAACGGTTCCGACCCGTCCAACACCATCGATCACGGCTATCCCATCGGCGCGATTAATCTCTGCGGCCAGACGCCGATCATTCTGCTGCACGATACCTTGACGCTGGGCGGCTTTATCAACCCCTTCACCGTGCCTTCCGCCGCGTTCTGGAAGCTCGGCCAATCGCGCCCCAACGAGCATTATGCGTTCGAGCTCATCTCGGTGGAAGAAGCGCAGGCCCGCAAGCGCGCCATCAATGCGCTGTGTGGCGAAGACAGCATCGTAAAGGCATAAGTCGCTCCCATGCGCATTGTCGAAATACGCGAGAAGAGCGTTCCCATGGGTGCTGCCATGCGCAACGCCGTTATCGATTTCAGCAAGATGACGGTGAGCGCGGTGGCCGTGGTCACCGACGTAATTCGCGATGGCAAACCGATCATCGGTTTCGGCTTCAATTCGAATGGCCGCTACGCGCAAGGAGAAGTGATCCGCGCCCGCCTGGCACCACGTATCCTCGACCTGA
This sequence comes from Pseudomonadota bacterium, assembly GCA_027624955.1. NCBI lineage: Bacteria > Pseudomonadati > Pseudomonadota > Pseudomonadota bacterium. The sequence goes on along the minus strand of JAQBTG010000035.1, from coordinate 12,294 downwards.
CGCCGGAACAGCAGCAAAACCAAGCCGGCGATAATCTCGACCCCAAAGCTCTCCGCGCCGCCATGATGCAAAACGAAAAGCCCGGCGGCCACGGCGAGCGTGCCGTTGCCGTGGCTGCAATAGAGATCGCGCTGTGGGACGCCGCCGCCAAGGTAGCCGGTGTGCCACTTTGGCGTTTGCTCGGCGGCGAAGCGGCGGAAAACCGAGTTTTCGTCTACGCGGCGGGCGGCTATTACGATGAAGAAAAAGGCATCCCGGGCCTGCTGGCAGAGGTCCGCGGGTACTTGGACACGGGCTATGGCTGGGTGAAAATCAAGATCGGTGGCGCGCCGCTCGACGACGACATCAGGCGCATCGAGGCCGTGCTGGAGCTATTGGGCGGCGATGGCGGGCGCTTGGCGGTGGACGCCAACGGCCGCTTCGATATCGAGACCGCGCTCAAATATGGCGCGGCCATGGCGCCCTATGGTCTGCGCTGGTTTGAAGAGCCTGGCGATCCCCTCGATTATGCTCTCAATGCCGAAATCGTGCGGTGCTACCCACATGCCGTCGCCACCGGGGAGAATCTACTTTCCCTGCAAGACGCCACCAACCTCATCCGCCATGGCGGCCTGCGCCGGAGCGTCGACTATCTGCAATTCGATCCTGCCCTGGCCTACGGCGTCTTAGAGACCATCGCCATTGTCGATATGATGCAGGAGCTGGGCTGGTCGCCTCGCCGCTTCATCCCACACGGCGGCAACCTCCTCGCCTTAGCTTTGACAGGCGCGCTCAATCTCGGCGGCTGCGAATCCTACCCCGGCGTCTTCCAACCCTTCGGCGGCTTCGCCGACGACACCCCAATAGAAGACGGCTACGTCATGCTGCCCGATGCCCCAGGCATCGGCTTCGAACGCAAGGCGGCGCTTTATGATGTGCTCAAGCGGTTGTTGGATTAAGCGGCGGACGGTTTCACTCGACCCGGATCGTATCTCCCTGGCGCATATCTCCGCCCTTCAACACAAAGCCGTAGACGCCAACACAAGGCAGCACTTCGTTGTCGAGGACGGGGACCGGCAGGCTGTTATGTTCGACGATGGTGGAGACGATTTTCATGTCCTTTTCGATGCCACCATGCTGTGCCTGGGTCGGGATCAGACACCTGGGTGTGGGGTCGGTGATGTGCAGACGCACGTCTTTGCCGATGGCGACGGTGCGCCCGACCCAGTCATTCTCAACGAAGCCGTGCCGGCCTTCCGCCGCCTCGATAATTAGGTTGGGGCGGAAGCGCTTGGCATCGAAAGCGATGCCGGGGCTAAGCTCGGATAGGCGGGCGAGGGTTGCGGTGGTCAGCAGGTGGATTGCGGCATAGTCGGAAAAGCGGCCCGCCATCATGATTTCGCCGATATCGAGAATGGTTTCCTCGGCTTCGAGGGGGTCCATACGTTCGAGGCTGACGGTCTCGGGGCGCACCGTCGTCAGCGCGACCGGCCGCCCAACGGTCTCGGACAGGCGGGCGTCTATATCGCCCCCGCCGCTGATCACGCTTTCCCCGCCCGGCCAGTTAATCTGCACCGGTGGCAACGGCGCGCCTGCGCTCGGCGGCGCGCTGTAGGCGGAGCTGAGGGTCAGCAGGCTGCCCCATTTTTTCGGCATTTTGGCGCTGCCGACCTTGCCATTCGCCTGGTCGATCACGGCATAGCCGCGATCGCCTAAGAGCCCGCCTTCGGTAACGAGGGCCTCGCCCAATTCTTCGCCGCCCATCGACTTCACGGCATAGCGCCAGATGTTCTGGATGGTTCCGACGGCGTTCGATTGGCTCGTCATGTGCCGTCTCCTCGTTGTGCGCCATCGTCAGTTAGGTCTCAGATTGCGTGCCACGTCCTGAGGCCGGGTTGGCAGGGCTGGAATGCATCCAGCTGGAAGCCGTATTCTAACAGCCGGCTGCGGCTGAAACGCAGCGAAATAACGTTGCAGGAGTAATTGTTCCGTTGCGCCCCGCGCGCCATTATGGAGGCTGCAATATTCGACCGAAATTAGGCGCCTTATGGAAAAATCGAAAAGCAAACGCTATGTCGTTGCCACCGACGTCGGCGGCACATGCACCGATACCATCGTCTTTGCGCCGGGAGAGCCGCTTTATCTCGGCAAAGCTCTCTCAACGCCGCCCAATTTTGCTGAAGGCGTGATGAATTCTATTCGCTCCGCCGCCGATACCATGGGCCTCTCTTTCGCCGAATTGTTCGCCGCCACGTCGCTGTTCGTGCATGGCTCAACTGTTGTCGACAATACGCTGCTCACCCGCGATGGCGCGCTTACCGGCTTGCTCACCACCGAGGGATTCGAGGATACGCTCCTGATCACGCGCGGCGCCTATGGCCGCTGGGGCGGGCTCAGCGAAGACGGCATCAAGCATCCGGTGGCGACCGAGCGTGCCGAACCGCTTGTGCCGGGTGATCGTATTTGCGGCCTGCCCGAGCGGGTCGATTACAAAGGCGCGGTGCTGCGCGCCCTCGACCTGGAAGCCACTGAAAAAGCGGTGCGCCATCTAGTTGAAGAGAAAGGCGTCGAAGCGCTCGCCGTCTGCTTTCTCTGGTCGTTTTACAACGCTGAACATGAGCACGCCGTGCGCGAGGTGATTCAGCGCGTGGCGCCTTCGATATATGTGTCGCTGTCGAGCGACATCGCGCCAGTGCCAGGCGAATATGAGCGAACTTCGACCACTGTAATCAACGCCTATGCCGGCAACATCGCGTCCCTGTATCTCAACAATCTACAGGACCTGCTCACAGCCGAGGGCTATGACGGGCCGCTGCTGGTGATGCAGGGCTATGGCGGGCTATTGCCGGCCAAGGAGGCCGCAGGACGAGCCGTCGGAATGATTGAGTGTGGCCCGGCGGCGGGTGTTATCGGCAGCCGATATCTTGGCCATTTGATGGGCGACGATGATGTCATCGCCGCCGATATGGGCGGCACCACGTTCAAGGTCGGAGTCATTCAGGGCGGCGAGTTCGATTACGCGCGCGAGCCGATGGTCGACCGATTTCACTATGTCGCTCCGAAAATCGAAGTGGTGTCTATCGGCGCTGGTGGCGGCAGTATCGTGTCGCTCGACCCGCGCACCAATGTGCCGAGCGTCGGTCCGCGCAGTGCTGGCGCCCGGCCGGGACCGATCTGCTACGGCCAGGGTGGTGAAGAGCCAACACTAACCGACGTCATGATCCTCGTTGGTTACATGGATCCAGAAAATTTCCTCGGCGGCGCGATAACCCTCGACCTGGAGCGCACGCGCACTATTTTTAAGGAGAAGATCGCCGATCCGCTTGGCCTCGGTGTGGAAGAAGCGGCGATTGGGATATTCCGAATTGCAGCGGCGCAAATCTCCGACCTTATTCATGAAATTACGGTCGAGCGCGGCCTCGATCCGCGCGATTTCGTACTTCATGCTTTTGGCGGAAGCTGTCCGATCGTCTGCGGCATCTTCGGCGCGGAATTGAATGTTAAACGAATTGTCGTTCCGTACACCGCGTCGGTGAACTGCGCATTCGGCTTGGTTTCAGCGGATATTGTTCATGAGTACAGTGTCACCAAGACCCTGCCAGTGCCAAGTCCTGCCGAAGATATCAACGCCATCTATGAATCCATGATCGGCGACGCAAAAGCTCAGCTGGCCAAGGAAGGTTTCGCCGATTCTGGTACCGCCTTCGAATGGTCGATCGATCTTCGCTATGGCCGCCAAGTACATGAGGTGACGACTCCGGTACGTGGCAAAACGCCTCTGGACGAAGACGCTCTGGCCGCCCTGGTCGATGATTTCGAGGCACTGTACGAACGCAAATTTGGCAAGGGCTCAGCCTACCGTGCGGCGGGCATGGAAATGACCATGTTCCGGCTCACCGCGCGTGGCCTGATGAAACGCCCAGAAATCGAGAAAATGGCGCTCGGCGGCAAAGATGCTAGCGCTGCTATAACCGGGCGTCGACCGATCTTCGTTGATGCTGCGGGCGCTCTGGTCGAATCCGATATTTACGATTTTGAGCGCCTTACGCCCGGCAACGAAATTACCGGCCCGGCGGTCATTCACACGCCGATCACCACCATTGTCCTGCAGGACAAACAGACCGGTTATCTTGACGAATACCGCAACATGGTCATTCATTTCATCTGAGGCAACGCCATGGACCCGATCACATTTTCAATTATTCGCCACCGGCTTTACCGCGTCATCGACGAAGCGGTAATAACGCTCAAGCATGTCTCAGGAAGTGCCATCACTAATGAGGGCCACGACCTCATGGTGTCGCTCTATCGTGCGGATGGTTCTCTGCTGATGGGCGGGGTCGGTTTCCTGCATCATCTGACCAGCGCCGCGGAAGCCTGTAAGACGATCATCCGGCGCTTTGACGGGCGCATCAACCCAGGTGATGTGTTCCTTACCAACTGCCCGTATACGGCAGCGCTGCATACCTCCGATGTTTACCTCGTATCGCCGATTCACTATGAGGGCAAGTTGGTAGCGTGGAGCGCGTGCTTCGTCCATGTCTATGATATCGGCGCTATGGTGCCGGGCGGGTTCAGTCCAGATTCGCGCGATATCTTCACCGAGGGTTTCTCCTCGCCCGGACTCAAACTTGTGGACCGCGGCGAAATGAATACCGACATCATGGATACCATTTTAAACATGGTGCGGGCGCCCGAGATGGTGGCGCTCGATCTGTCCTCGATGATCGCGGCCAACAATGTGGCGCGCGAACGCATGGTGGCGCTGGTCGATAAATACGGCGCCAAACCGGTCGATCAAGCGTGCCAAATGCTGGTCGACCAATCGGAGCAAAGCTTCCGCGAGCGGTTGCGCGAATTGCCCGATGGGCGTTGGGAATCACGTCAATATTTCGATATCGAAGAAGAGACCTATCATGTTCTTCTCGCCATGACCAAAAAAGGCGATACGCTCAATTTCGATTTCACCGGCTCGAGTGCGCAATCGAAATACGGCATCAATTGCGCTTACTGGGCCGCCTGGGGCGGGTTCTTCGCGCCGCTCTTCCCGCTGCTTTGTTACGACATTACCTGGAATGACGGAGTGCTGCGCCCGATTTCGATGATCGCGCCGGAAGGCTCGATTGTGAATTGCACGCGCCCGGCGCCGATCTCGCTCGCCACTGTTGGCGCCATACAATCGGTCAATAACGCCGCCTGCATTTGCATCTCTAAAATGCTCTCCGCGAGCGAAAAATATGCCAAAGAAGCGACCGCGGTCTGGCACGGTAGCCATTTTGCGATTTTCATGTTCGGGCAGAATCAAAAAGGCCAAGAAGCTATCGGCATCATGACCGAGACGTTCGGCGGCGCCGGTGGCGGGCGCAGCTTCGCCGACGGCGTCGATGTTGGCGGGGAAATACCCAACCCCATTGGCCGCATGGCCAATGTGGAAACCACCGAAAGCCATTTCCCTGTGCGCTACTTGTTCCGCCGCGCCACCATCGATTCCGGCGGCCCAGGAAAATACCGCGGCGGCACCGGGCTTGAATATGCCGTCCAACAGCATGATTCACCCGATGGCGGCATCAATTACGTGGTCTCCGGCAAAGGCACCAAATTTTCCATGAGCGATGGGTTGGGCGGCGGTTTTCCTGGCGCGCCGTGCAACTTCCGCTGGGTGCACAACAATGAGGCGGCCGAAGCGGGCAAGAACGTCAATCCATTCGCCATGTCGCCGCAGCAAATGACCGGCGAGCAACAGTCGATTTCGTGGGGTGTGTTTCCGTTGATGGATCAGGACGTGCTCTATGTCCGATCCGACGGTGGCGGCGGTTACGGTGATCCGTTGGCGCGCGAGCCGGAAAAGATTGCCCGCGATGTGCGTGAAGGCAATGTAAGCGAAGGCGTGGGGCGCGATGTATATGGGGTCGTGCTCAACGCTGAAGGCGGCGTGGACGCAGCGGCGAGCGCTTCGGCACGTCAAGCCATTCGCGTCGGCCGCCTGAGCCAGGAAGCAGCAGAATGAGCACACGCATTTCGGCTTCCCTGGTGGTGAACGAAAAGGCTGAAATCGCCTGCATGGCATGCGGACACGCGCTTGGGCCGTCGGGCGAACCCTGGAAAGAAGCGGCGCGCCTCAGTGAAACCACCTTAAAAGGCGCTGGCGGTGAGCCCTATTCGAACGCCGCCAACGTGCTGCTGCGGCGATTCTACTGCCCCGGTTGTGCGGCACTCCTGGATAGCGAAACGGCGCTGGCGGGAGATCCGTTTCTCAACGACGTCGTACATATATAGGGGCGGCCATGCATGATATCGAAATCCGCCCGGAAATTATTGCGCGTGTCATGGCCCGGCGCGGGCGACTGCATCTATTCGAGAAATTGACGCCGGCGAAAACGGCGCTTGTCGTCATTGACATGCAGAACACGTTTCTCCGTCCTGGTGCGCCGGTCGAAGTACCGAAGGGCCGCGAGATCGTCGCCAACATCAATCGCCTAAGCGCGCGCTTGCGGGCAATCGGCGTGCCCGTGATTTGGGTGACGCACGCCAACGGCAGCACAGATGACAAAAGTGACTGGCCGGGATTTTTCGACTATTTCGTCGCCGCCGAGGTGCGGCAGAAAACCATCGACGGGTTGGCGCCTGGCGCAGAGGGGCAAAAAATATGGCCCGATCTTGATGTTTCGCCCGAAGACGCCCAAATTTTCAAGAACCGTTACAGCGCGCTGATAGCGGGATCGTCTTCGCTCGAAAGCCTGCTGCGCCGCGACGATATCGACACGCTGCTGATTGCTGGCACCAAGACCAATGTGTGCTGCGAATCAACGGCGCGCGACGCCATGATGCTCGATTTCAATACCGTAATGCTGTCGGATTGTTGCGCCGCGCTATCGGACGAGGAGCACCGCGCCACGTTAGAAATCATCATTCAGCAATTCGGCGATGTGATGACGCTGGACGAAGCGCTCGCGGCGCTTGAGAAATAGCCTGGCGGCGAAAGCGGAAGCAATGGCCGGTTGGCCCAGAAACGACCTCACTGATCTCCTCGGAATCGAGCATCCAATTATTCAGGCGCCGATGGCGAGTGCGGCCACACCGGCGCTAGCTGCCGCGGTGAGCAATGCCGGCGGACTTGGCTCGCTCGGCTGCGCGGCATTTACTCCGGAGCAGTTCCGCGATCAGGTCGGCGCGGTACGGGCCAATACCAACCGCCCCTTCAACGTAAATTTTTTCGTGCATGATGAACCGCTTCATGACGCCGACGCGGAGAGCGCGATGCGTGCCCACCTCGCGCCCTATTATGCTGAAATGGCGCTAGGAGAGACGCCGGCGGCGCGGTCAATTTATCCGATATTCGGCACCGAGATGCTCGACGCCGTCACAGCGCTCAAGCCGGCGATTGTCAGCTTCCATTTTGGCCTGCCCGAGCCCGCCATAATCGAAACCTTGAAAGCGGCAGGCGCGGTCATTCTCGGTTCCGCGACAACGGTGCGCGAGGCCGTGGCGTTGCAAAATGGCGGCGCCGACGCTGTCATCGCGCAAGGGTTTGAGGCCGGCGGGCATCGCGGCACGTTTCTAGGCGACGTCGAATCCGGCACCGTCGGCACCTTCGCGTTGGTGCCGCAAGTTGTCGATGCGGTAAGCCTGCCGGTGATCGCCGCCGGCGCTGTCGCCGATGGGCGCGGCATTGCGGCGGCGTTTGCGCTCGGCGCCAGCGGGGTTCAAATAGGCACCGCTTTTCTCGCCTGCCCGGAAACCGACATGCATCCCGTGCACCGCGAATTGCTGCTGCATGCGCCTGGTGAGACAACCCAGGTGACGCGTATGATTTCCGGCCGCCCGGCCCGAGCGATCATCAACCGCTACATTGCCGAGATGAACGAAAGCGGAGCCGAGCCCTTGGCGTTCCCGCTGCAATACAGCTTGTCCGGCCCGCTAAATGCGGCCAGCCGCAAACGCGATGAGAGCGATCTCATGGTGATGTGGGCGGGGCAGGGCGCGGCACTTGCGCGGCCCATGCCGGCGGGCGAACTGCTGGCTAAGCTCGCCGCAGATGCCCAGGCGGTGATCGCCGCAATGTGACTCCTGCCCGGGTAAATTAGTTCATATAGGTGCCGCCATTGACGTTGAGGGTGGTGCCGACGCAAAAAGCGGCATCGTCTGAGGCGAGGAAAAGCGCCGCGGCGGCGATTTCTTCGGTCTTGCCGAGACGCCCGATGGGCATCAGGTCATTAACCAATTTGGCGATCACCTCTGGCTCGATGCCGGCCAGCATGGAGGTGTCGGTCGGGCCCGGCGATAGCGTGTTGACGCAAATGCCGTCGCAGATGGCTTCAAGCGCAAGGCATTTGCTGAACGCGATGACCGCCGCCTTGGAAGCGGCATAATGGCTGAGACCGGGATTGCCGCGATGCGCGACCTCGGACGCAAAATTGACGATACGGCCCCATTTGCGCTGGCGCATGGCGGGCATCACAGCGCGGCAACATAGGAATGTGCCGCGTAGATTGATGCGCAGCATTTGGTCCCAGTCCGCCACGGCCATTTCCTCGACCGACGAAGCGCCGGCGATGGCGGCGGTGTTGATCAATATGTCGATCGCTCCCACCGCCTTCGCAGCGGCGGCGAAGGCGTTTTCAACCGAAGTCTCGTCGCCGACATCGACAGCCGCGCCATAATGGCCCGAGCCAGGGCCATTCAGGGCCGCAGCGGTTTGCGCCGCGCCGTCTCCATTAAGGTCTAGCAGCGCCAGCGTGGCGCCCTCAGCTGCGAAGCGACGTGCAATAGAAGCGCCGATGCCACCCGCGCCGCCGGTGATCGCCGCTTTCTTGCCAGAAAGTCTTGCCATATTTTTCGCTCCGTCTGATGTGAAATGCCGTGCCCAGGCTATTGTTCGCGACCCGCCATGGAAAGAGGTGATTACGCGCGCCTGGACGCTATCCATTATCGCGGTGTTGGTGGTATAACAGGTACACCATGGAAAGAGAGATAATCACGCGGCGACGACTTTCAGATGAGGTAATGGATCGCCTAGAAGGTCTTATTCACTCGGGCGAATTCGGCCTCGGCGAAAAATTGCCGTCGGAACGCGATCTGATGGAACGCTTCGGCGTCGGCCGCCCGTCGGTGCGCGAGGCGCTGTTTTCGCTGCAGAAAATGGGCCTTGTCGCGATTAGCAGCGGCGAGCGGGCGCGAGTCACCAAACCAACGCCTGAAACCGTCCTCAATGGACTGACCGGAACCGTTCGTCACATGCTGGCGGATGCGAAGGGCGTGCGCCATCTACAAGAGGCGAGGCTATTTTTCGAGATCGGCTTAGCGCGCGATGCCGCACTGCATGCGGGGGACGAAGATATTGCCAGGTTGGAAAAGGCGCTGGCGGAAAACCGGCAAACCTTGGGCGATATGGAAGCGTTTGAGCGCACCGATGTCACCTTTCATTACGTTCTCTCTGAGATTCCGAGAAATCCTGTATTTGTCGCAATTCACGAAGCGGTGGTCGGCTGGTTGACCGAACAGCGCCACACGTCGCTGCGCAAGGCGGGCGTGGCCGAAAGCGCTTATGAATGGCACGCCAAGATCTTCCGCGCTGTCGCCGATCATGATGTCGATGCGGCAGAACAGGCCATGCGCGGCCATTTGAACGACGTGTCGCAACAGTATTGGCGCGTCAAAGGGAGCGCAGAGACAGGGTAGTGGCGACGCAATATCTGGCCGCCACAGCCGACAACCACATAACGGTAAAAAGGGAGACAAGGGGTGGCGCAAGATAGTCTAAAGGAGATGGCCCAATCGCGGCGCGGCAAGTTCGGCACGTTTTTGGTTGAGTTTAATACGCCGGGTATCGGGCAGATCATGAAGGCGGCCGGATGCGATTTCGTCCTTCTGGACATGGAGCATAGTGGCTTCAGTTTCGAATCACTCAAATCGATGCTGCGCTATATGCAGTCGGCGGAGCTTCCCACCATCGTCCGTGTGCCGTCGCGCAATTATCATCACATTGCGCGCGCTCTCGACATGGGCGCCGAAGGCCTGATGCTGCCGATGGTGAGCTCCGGTGAGGAAGCGGAGCAAATCGTCGCGCACGCCAAATATCCTTCGCAGGGCCATCGCGGCGTCGCGCTTCAGGTTGCACATGACCGCTACCAACCCGGACCGGTGTTGAAGAAACTGCGCGACGCCAACAAGCGCAGCACCATCTTCGCCCAGATCGAAACGCCCGGCGGCGTAGCAAATGCGGACGATATTGCTGCCGTCAAAGGCATCGATTGCTTGTGGATCGGACATTTTGATCTCAGCGCTTCGATGGGTATTCCAGGTCAGTTTGATCACCCAGATTTTAAGGCCGCAGTGAAGAAGGTCGGGCGCGCCTGCCAAAAGCATAAGAAATCTTTCGGCCGTCTGGTGCCGGATGTCGCAACTGGCGCCGCGCTCTTCCGCCAAGGTTTCGATTTCATCTGCTACTCGGGCGATGTGTGGATATTCCAGGCAGCCCTCAAGGACGGCATCGATCAACTACGAGCCAAAAGCAAAGGCGGGCGTTCCAAGGGGCGCTAGAGAAACCTGATCATGGCACAGGCAGAAAAAGAGATGGATGTCGTGACGATGAATATCATCGAATCGACGTTGCTCTCGATTTGCCGGGAAATGGGCATCACACTCATGAAGACGTCCTATTCGACGATCTTTAATGAATCGCTCGATTTCACCTGCGCCATTGCCGACACCGAGGGCGAGATGATCGCCGTCGCCGATTACTGTCCGGCGCAAATCGGCGGCATGCCGCTGTTGATTAAATCCTGCGTGCGCGAGATGGCCGGCGACAAGATCGAGGAAGGCGACGTGATCATGCACAACGACCCTTATCGGGGCGGATTGCATACGCCGGAACACACCTTCTTCACGCCGATCTTCGTCGATGGCGAATTTCTCGGCTACTCGGTTTCCATCGGTCATGTTGCGGAGACCGGTGGCATGGTGCCGGGTGGTTTTTGCAGTGAAGCGACGGAGATATTTCACGAGGGCCTGCGGGTGCCGCCGGTGCGCATCAAACGGTGCGGTGTGGATGTCGACGCCGTGTGGAAGATCGCACTCGCGAATGTGCGGACGCCGCGCCACAATTACGGCGATTACCGCGCCCTCATCAGCGCCTGCGAATTGGGCGCCCGGCGGGTCGGCGATTTGGTGCGGAAATACGGCACCCAGACATACCGCAAAAATTGCAGCGATTTGATGGATTACTCAGAAGCACGAATGCGGGCCGAGTTGGTGGCGCTGCCGGACGGCAAATATTCCTTTGACGACTATATGGAAGACGACGGTATCAGTGATCGTCCGTACCGGATTTCCGTCGATGTTTTCGTCCAGGGCGACGAAATCATTGTCGATTTCGGGCGCAGCGATGAGCAGGCTCAAGGCGCCATCAACGCTACGCTCGGCGTCACTTGGTCAGCGAGCTTCAATGCGCTCCTGCATTTGACGGACCCGACCATTCCGCGCAATTCGGGCTGCTTCCGCCCTATCCAGGTGCTCGCCCGGCCGGGCACGCTGGTTAATGTGGATTATCCGGCGCCCGAAGTCGGTGGCAATACGGAAACCCATCCGCGCATTGCCTATGCCGTGATCGGCGCGTTGTCGGCATGCACGCCAGAGCGCGCCTTCGCCACCGATGCGGCGACCCATTGCAATTTTCTGTTTGGCGGGCAGGACCCGCGCAACGACGAATATTATGTGTGTTACGACTTTCTCTGCGCTGGCTGGGGCGGCCGCAGTTTCGCTGACGGCCATGACACGGTGAACTGCATCAACGGCAATTGCCGCACCATTCCGGTTGAAGTTTTTGAAACGCGCTATCCCTGGCTGGTCGAGAATATGAGCCTGGCCGAGGATTCGGGTGGTCCGGGAAAATATCGCGGCGGGCTCGGCTGTACCAAAACACTGCGCTGCATCGAAGGTGAAGTCACCATCAGCCATATGGGCGATCGCCACAAAATGCGCCCGTGGGGTTTGTTGGGCGGCGATGAAGCCAACAACGCCTCGCTCTTGATCCGCCCTGTCGGGGCCGAGGATTGGCGTAATGTGTGTGAGCTTTACGGCAAGGTTTCGCCGAGCAAATTCGGCAACGTGACGTTGCACGAGGGAGACCGTATCCGGCTCACGACCTGCGGTGGCGGCGGCTACGGCGACGTGGCCGAGCGCCCGCATGAATTGATCGCCGAAGACGTGCGCGAGGGATATGTCTCAAAGCATGCGGCGGCGGCGCGCTTGTCTGACGTCAGCGCCTATGGAACAAACTAGTCGGATTGCATAAGGGAGGGTTTCTGTCTCATCGTA
>JAQBTG010000034.1 GCA_027624955.1 Pseudomonadota bacterium | reverse complement strand
AATTTCGAGAGGGGCGCCGAGCGTGTCCCTCATTGCCCACACTATCTAGTTTATGGGTTGCGGCACGAGGGGTCGTTTTGCCGCGCAGCTCTCAAAGTTGCGGCGAATTGAGCACCATCATTTTCTTGATCTGCATCTCATCCATGGTGTGGTGAATGCCGCCGACGCCGTGGCCCGAATGTTTGAGGCCGGTGAAGGGCATCCAATCGACGCGGAAGGCGGTGTGGTCGTTGAGCATCACTGCCGAGGCGTCGAGCCGCTTATAGACACGCAGCGCCGTATCCAAATCCTGGGTAAACACGGCGGCCTGGAAAGAAACGTCGAGGCTGTTGGCTTGAGCGATCGCTTGATCGAGCGAGCGGAACGGATAGACGCAGACCACCGGTCCGAATACTTCATTCTGGCTAACGCGCGCGTTCTTCGGCGGGTCCCACAGCACGGTCGGCGCATAACAGGTTTTAGAAAGGCGCTTGCCGCCGGCCAGCACTTTGGCACCGCCAGCTTTGGCTTCCTCGACCCATTCTGACACCCGGTCAACTTCGCCTGGGCGAATGAGCGGGCCGACTTGCGTGCTGGCTTTTGTCGGATCGCCGACTTTCAGAGCTTTGGCTTCCTTGGCCAAACCGTTCGCTACGGCTTTGGCGATTGAATGATGGGCGAAGACGCGCTGCACCGAAACGCAAACCTGCCCGGCGTGATAAAACCCGCCCTTGGCGAGAAGCGGCAATGCCCGTTTGAGATCGGCGTCCGCCGCCATGATGACCGGCGCGACGCCGCCATGCTCGAGCGCACAACGTGTGCCCGGCGCCAGTTTGGAACGCAGCATCCAGCCGACACCGGCCGAGCCGATAAAACTGAAAAACGCGACGCGCGGATCGGTGACGATTTTCTGCGACACCTCGCGCGCGGCCGTCACGATCGGCTGGCACCATTCGTCCGGCAAGCCCGCCTCACGTAGGATTTTAACGAAACGCAAACAGGAGAGCGGGGTATCCTCGGACGGCTTGACGAGCACCGGGCAGCCCACGGCAATGGCGGGGCAAACCTGATGAATAATCAGATTTAGCGGATGGTTGAACGCGCTCACCGCGGTTACCACGCCGATTGGCTCGAGGCTGGTGAATGCCAGGCGGTGCTGCGAAGAGCGAGAAATCCCCATCGGAATTTCTTCACCTGCCTGAGTACGAAGACCCTCAATGCAGAGCTTTACGCCATCGATGGCGCGCGCAACCTCATGTATCGAATCGACGAGCGGCTTGCCGCCCTCGCGGGCCGATTCAAGCGCCAGGTAATCGGCTCGCTTGGTCATGATCTCGACCGTGCGCTCCAAAATATCGACGCGCTTCCAGGCCGGCAGCCATGAATCGCGATCACGATAGAGCGCGTAGGCGGTTTTCAGCGCCTGTTCGGCGACCGCTTCATCGGCGGTCGCGGCGCTGCCAATCTTGCGACGGTTATAGGGAGATAAAACATCGACATAAGGCGAACTGCTTTTTGCTCCCGGCACCATCAACCCATAACGCTCGGCCATTCTTTTACTCCTTGTTCTGATACCTTTGGAGAAACTTACCTTGAGCCTGCGCTGGGCGACAACTCCGGCCGGATTCTCAATCGTAATTTATGGCAAGTATTTCGTAATTGCGTACGCCGCTCGGAGTGTTGAGCTCTATCGCGTCGCCGCTCTTCTTGCCTATCAGCGCGCGCGCCAGTGGAGCTGTAACGGAAAGCCGGCCCTCATTCACTTCGGCCTCGTCGGCGCCGACGATCTGATAGGTGCTCTCTTTTTCCGTTTCCTCATCCACAACCGTAACCCTGGCTCCGAATTGGACTCGGTCGCTCGATAGGTTTGAGATGTCGATGACCTCGGCCAAGCCAACCTTGCTTTCCAACTCGGTGATGCGTGCCTCGATCATGCCCTGGCGGTCTTTAGCCGCGTGGTATTCGGCATTTTCCTTCAGGTCACCATGCTCGCGCGCCGTACCAATTTCACGGATGACAAGCGGCCGTTCTATGCTTTTCAGGCGGCTAAGCTCTTCTTTCAACTTGGCGTGGCCCGCGGGCGTCATTGGATGCTTTTCCATCGCCTTTTCTCTGCCGTTTCTTTTCGTTCACTCGCCAATAGTCATACCGTCCGGCGGCTTTTGACGCCAGTGCATGAATATCCAAAATAAGCGAAAGACTAAACGCTTTGTCCCTCGAACTTTTGAGAATAGGACTGCAGCGTTGCAACTGCAAGGCCGCCGCTTTTGAGCGCGGCGATGGCGCGCAGCATCGCCTGGCTGCCGGCGATGGTGGTGAAATAGGGAATTTTATACTCCAGCGCCGACCGTCTGAGTTCGTAACTGTCGGCAATCGCCTGGACGCCTTCCGTGGTGTTGACGACAAGTTGGATTTCACCGTTCTTGATGGCGTCGACGATGTGGGGACGGCCCTCATGCACTTTGTTGATGGCGTCGATCTTGACGCCGGCGGCGGTCAGCACCTTGGCCGTGCCACGCGTGGCGACGAGGCGAAAGCCCATGCCGGAGAGTTCCGCGGCGATGGCAGTGAGCGCATTCTTGTCGCGGTCGCGAACCGAGAGGAATACCGCGCCTTCCAACGGCAACACCGTTCCCGCGCCCAGTTGCGCCTTTGCGAAGGCGCGGCCGAAATCGCTATCGATGCCCATCGCCTCGCCGGTCGATTTCATCTCCGGGCCGAGCAGCAAATCGACGCCGGGGAAACGGGCGAACGGAAACACCGCCTCTTTCACCGAAATATGTCCGCCGCCATGAATAGTCAGATCAAACGCACTGAGTTTCTCGCCGGCCATGATGCGTGCTGCGATCTTGGCAATCGGGCGGCCAGTGCTTTTGGCGACGAACGGCACCGTGCGGCTCGCCCGCGGGTTTACCTCGAGGACGTAGATTTCGTCGTCTTTGACCGCGAACTGCACATTCATCAAACCGCGCACGCCGATCTTCCGCGCCATTGCCTCGGTCTGGGCCTCGATACGCGCGATCAGATCGTCCGAAAGAGAATGCGGTGGCAACGAGCAAGCGGAATCTCCGGAATGTATGCCGGCTTCCTCGATATGCTCCATCACACCCACCACGACGACGCTTTCGCCGTCGGCCAGCGCGTCTACATCGACCTCAATTGCGTCCTCCAAAAACCGATCGATCAGCACCGGGCTGGTGCCGGAAACTTTGACCGCCTTGGTTAAATAGCGCTCCAGATCGCTAGCTTCGTGAATGATCTCCATCGCCCGCCCGCCAAGCACATAGGACGGGCGCACGACCACGGGATAGCCGATTTCATCGGCTAGGCGGGCGCCTTCTTGGGCCGAAACGCAGGTCGCATTGGCCGGTTGTTTGAGGTCTAGTTCGCTGAGTAGGGTGCGAAAACGATCGCGGTCCTCGGCCAGGTCGATGGCATCGGGCGGGGTGCCGAGGATCGGCACGCCGGCGGCCTCAAGTTCGGCCGCGAGCCGGAGCGGCGTCTGTCCGCCGAATTGAATATTAAGCCCGGCGAGTTCGCCCCTGGCGCTTTCGACACGCACGATATCGAGCACAGTCTCGATGGTGAGCGGTTCGAAATAGAGTCGGTCCGAAGTGTCATAATCGGTCGAGACCGTTTCCGGGTTGCAGTTAACCATGATCGTCTCGAAGCCGGCTTCGGAGAGCGCGTAGGCAGCGTGAACGCAGCAATAATCGAACTCGATGCCCTGGCCGATGCGGTTGGGGCCGCCGCCGAGGATAATCACTTTCTTCCTGTCGCTTGGTTCAGCCTCGCATTCAGCCTCTCCCGCCGCGCCGTCGGCGCAAATCTCTCCGGTTTCGTAACAGGAATACATATAAGGCGTGCGCGATTCGAATTCAGCGGCGCAGGTGTCGATGCGCTTGTAGACCGGATGGACGCCCAGCGCCGTGCGCAGCGCCCTGACGGCAGCTTCGTTGTGACCGGTCAATTCGCCCAGGCGTGCATCGCCGAATCCGGCGCGTTTCAGCGCCGAAAGACCGGCACGCTCCTGCGGCAAGCCGGACTTTATGAGGTTTTGTTCAATGGCCACCAATTCCTCGATCTGTTCGAGAAACCACGGATCGAAATGGCAGGCTTGATGAATTTCATCCAATTCGAGCCCGGCGCGGAAAGCTTCCGCCACCACTTGCAGCCGGTCGGGACGGGGCAGGCTGAGGGCCGCGAGCAACACTTTGGGGTCTCCGCCGCTACTCCAACCATCGACATCCACCGAGCTGAGGCCGGTCAAGCCGGTTTCCATCGAGCGCAGTGCCTTTTGCAGCGATTCCTGGAAGGTGCGGCCGACAGCCATGGCCTCGCCGACGGATTTCATCGAAGTGGTCAAGAGCGCGCTTGTGCCCGGGAATTTTTCGAACGTGAAGCGCGGCATTTTGGTCACGACATAATCAATCGTTGGCTCGAACGAAGCCGGTGTGACGCCGGTTATGTCGTTGTCGATCTCATCCAGGGTATAGCCCACGGCCAGCTTCGCGGCGACTTTGGCGATGGGAAAGCCAGTTGCTTTCGAAGCCAGCGCGGAAGAGCGCGAGACGCGCGGGTTCATCTCGATGATGACCATCCTGCCGCTCGCCGGATCGATGGCAAATTGCACGTTGGAGCCGCCAGTTTCCACACCGACCTTGCGCAGCACGGCGATCGAGGCGTTGCGCATGCGCTGATATTCCTTGTCGGTCAGCGTCAGCGCCGGTGCCACGGTGATCGAATCACCGGTATGCACGCCCATCGGGTCGATATTCTCGATCGAGCAGATGATGATGCAATTGTCGGCGGTGTCACGCACCACCTCCATCTCGAATTCCTTCCAACCCAAAACCGATTGCTCGACCAGCACCTCGCCAACCGGCGACGCGTCGAGTCCGGCCTGGACGATGTCGTCAAACTCGGCGCGGTTGTAAGCGATCCCGCCGCCGGTGCCGCCGAGGGTAAAAGAGGGGCGGATAATGGCCGGCAGGCCGGTATGCGGGATCGCATCGCGCGCCTGTTCCAGCGTTTTCGCGACCCGGCTTAGCGGGCATTCCAGGCCGATCTCTTCCATTGCGTCGCGGAATAGCTGGCGGTCCTCGGCCACCCGAATGGCCTCACGCGAGGCGCCGATCAACTCGACGCCATGGGCTTCGAGGGTGCCGTCATCGGCCAGCGCCAGCGCGGTGTTGAGCGCTGTTTGCCCGCCCATGGTGGGGAGCAGGGCGTCCGGCTTTTCATGCGCGATGATCTTGGCGACGATTTCCGGCGTCACTGGCTCGACATAGGTGGCGTCGGCGAATTCCGGATCGGTCATGATCGTGGCCGGGTTGGAATTGACCAGGATAACGCGATAGCCCTCTTCGGTGAGCGCCTTACAGGCTTGGGTTCCCGAATAATCGAACTCGCACGCCTGGCCAATAATAATAGGCCCGGCGCCAATCACGAGAATAGACTTAATGTCGGTGCGCTTAGGCATCAGATTCCCTTGAATCCATCAACGCGACGAAGCGTTGGAAGAGATAGTGCGAATCCTGCGGGCCGGGGGAGGCTTCGGGGTGATGCTGCACGGAGAACACCGGTTTGCCGGTGACTTCCAAGCCTTCCAAGGTGCCGTCGAAGAGCGATACATGGGTGGCTTTGACGCCTGTGGGCAGGCTGTCGAGGAGCACTTCGAAACCGTGATTCTGGCTGGTGATCTCGACCTTGCCGCTTTTGAGCTCTTTGACCGGATGGTTAGCGCCGCGGTGGCCGAACAGCATTTTTTTGGTTTTGGCGCCGAGTGCCAGGGCCAGCATTTGATGGCCGAGGCAGATGCCGAATATTGGCACGCCGTCGGCCAGCAGGGTTTGGATCGCCGGTATGGCATATGCCCCCGTCGCCGCCGGATCGCCAGGGCCGTTGGAGAGAAAGACACCGTCTGGCTTGTGCGCCAGAATCTCTTCGCCGTCCGCTGTTGCTGGCACCACGGTGACACGGCAGCCGAGCGACGTCAGCGAGCGCAGGATATTACGCTTGGCGCCGTAATCGACCGCGACAACATGATGGCGCGCCGCGATCGAGGTGGCGTATGCGCCAGTGGCAAAATTCCACACGCCCTCTTGCCAACCATAGCTCTGGAGGCAGCTCACCTCTTTGGCGAGGTCCATGCCTTCGAGGCCGGGCCAGGCTATGGCCTCGGCCGTGAGCGCTGCCGCCTCGGGCGCGCCGTTCGCCGCCGCCTGATGGCAGAGCGCACCGGCCTGTGCGCCACTCGTCCGTAGCAGGCGCGTTAGGCGCCGGGTATCGACACCGGTGATGCCGATCAGCCCATGCCGCTTCAGCCAATCGTCAAGATGTTCAAGGCTGCGCCAATTGGACGGCGTGGTGATATCGGCGCGCAAAATCAGGCCACGTGCTGCCGGGCTCAGCGCTTCGATGTCCGCTGCATTGCCGCCGACATTGCCGATATGAGGGAAAGTGAAAGTGATGATCTGCCCGGCATAGGAAGGATCGGTCAGAATTTCCTGATAACCTGTGATCGACGTGTTGAAGCAGATCTCGCCGACCGCCGTACCGTACGCGCCGATGCCGTGGCCGCGAAACAGGCTGCCATCGGCCAGCGCTAAGGCGGCCATTCCTGCGCCGGGGTTCTTTCCGGGGTGGGACATGGCAGTTTGATCCATGTTGGTTGTCTCGCGAGGCCGTGCGCGCGGGTGGTTTTCTCGCCGGCCGGTGACGGCGCGTGATCGCCGAAATATGGCTTGCACGCGAGTCGCAAAATCACCGGTAGGCGCCGCGCGGCGCAAGTTACGGAGTAGCGCCGAGTCCGTCAAGTAATCGCCGTTGGCGGGCATTGCCACGGTCTGATATTGGGCGTGCTAACATGAAAGGAAGGAGGGTCGGCCTGCGCAAATGATCGGTGGAAATCGCTGTAGTAAATTCGTGATGGGATGCTTCGCCGCTTTGTGCTGGGCGCTTTTGGCGCTGCCCGGCGGAGCCGAAGAATCCTTGCGCGACGACGCCAGAAGCGTGCTGACTGTAGCCGACCTTAAGGCCGCACAGAATGCCGACGAGACGCCAGTGCAAAACGCCGAGTTTATGCCGGTGGGTGAGCACGCGCCGGCGCACCATAGCTTCGAGGGCACGCTCAGCCTACCGGAGTTTGAGCTTCACGCAGTGCTCGCGGCCACAGCACAGAAGGCGCCCAATCTCCTGCCCGGCCAGGCACTTTTCCCCGGCGTCGATCTCCAATTTTTTGTTTATGACGGCTATCTGGTGCCGGTTCGCCGCGACGTGGTCAGACCGCGCGGTGGCGCCAGCTGGTCGCAAATCATTGTGGCGCCGGGTCGCGTCTGGTCGGAGCCGTCCGACAACGGATTTTCGCGTGCCTCATTTCCCTTCATTGTCGTCAATGACTACTCCAACGACAGCCATAACGGTGTCGCCACGTTTGTATTTGACGACACCAATGTTTCGTCGTTGCGCCTGCAAATCACGCAAGAGGCGGCGCCTTGGGCGATCTACGATATGTGGGGCCAAACGCCGATGACCTATCGGCCGCACGCGATCCAGGAGCGATCCGTGTTGGCGGCCAAATTTTCTGAAGAATTGTCGCGCGAAGTGCCGATGCGGGCGTGGTCGGAGCTTGAGGCTATTGCCGGGGCGGGTTCGGTATCGGCGATAATTCATCAGCAAGGCAGTTCCGAGGGCGTGTCGGCGGCGGGCCTGATTGTCGATGGTGTGATCTACGCCCATCCTTGTCGCGCGCGGTATGGCGACTATCCCTATTGCGGGCAGATGCGTCACGGCGTTTATTCGGTTACCAAATCCATGGGCGCTGCGCTGACGTTGCTCCGTCTCGCCGAGAAGTACGGGCCGGAGGTGTTTGATCTCAAGATCGTGGATTACCTCGATATCAGCGCCCGCCATGTCAGCCATGGCGGCTGGCGCGACGTCACCTTTGCCCATGTGCTCAGCATGGCGACCGGCATCGGCTACAGATCGCGGGTGCGCGAGCCGCTCAAATTCGAAGCCAACGAAGACAATCCGACGCTGCTCAAATGGCTTCAGCTGTTGAGCGCCGAAGAAAAGCTCTCGATGGCGCTCTCTGTCGGCGGCGACTATCCGTGGGGGCCCGGAGAAGTGGCGCGCTACGACACGATGCACAGCTTTATTCTTTCGGCCGCGATGAGCGCTTTCCTGAAGTCGCGGGAGGGCCGCGAGGCCGATCTCTGGGACATGGTGCAGAAAGAGGTTTTAGAACCCATCGGCGCCTATCACGTTCCGATCATGCGCACTCTGGAAAGCGTTGGCGGGCGCGGCCTGCCGATCATGGGTTTTGGTCTTTATCTACGAATCGATGACGTCGCCAAGATCGCCCAGCTCCTGCATGACGGCGGCAAATATGGCGGCCGGCAATTGCTTCACCCAGGCAAGCTTAGCGAAGCGCTCTATCAGACGGAAAAGCGCGGCCTGCCGACCGGCGGCATCGGCCAAGACCATGAATATCAACTATCTTTCTGGATGAAACCGTTTAACGACAATCATGGCTGTGAGACATGGTTGCCCAAAATGATGGGTTATGGCGGACATATTGTCATGATTTTGCCGAATCGGACGACCGCCTTTCGCTTTGCCGACAATCACCACTACCAGGCCCGCGACCTTGCCCTCGCGGCGCATAGCGTGCGCCCGCTTTGCCCGCGTTGAAGCGGCGGGTGGCGGCAACCTCGAAATCGCCACATCCGCGCGTTTGGCGCGCGCCGTGTCGCGAAATTCGAATCGGAGTAAAACTTCGCTCCATCTAAACCACCGACGCCGAAGGGCGAATTTGTCAACCCGCATTCTGGGGTTGATCCCTGCCCAAGTGGCGCTATCTTTCGGCGCTTCGTTCGTGAACCATATGTTCAGGCGATGATTAGAGATCAACTCAGTGATGCATTAAAAATCGCGATGAAGGCGCGCGACGAGCGCACGACTCTAACCGTGCGCTTGATTCTCGCTGCCCTCAAGGATCGCGATATTGCTGAGCGTGGCAAAGGCAATCCGGATGGCCTCGGCGAGGTGGAAATCCTGCAATTGCTGAATACCATGATCCGCCAACGGCGCGAGAGCATCACCATGTATGAGAGTGGCGGGCGCATCGACCTGGCTGAGCGCGAAGGTGAAGAAATTGCTGTGATCCACCGTTTTCTGCCGCCCCAAATTGAGGGCGAGGATATGGTGAAGGCGATCCAGGTTTTGGTCGGCGAAGAAAACGCTAAAACTATCAAAGACATGGGCCGTACCATGTCGGCGCTCAAGGAAAAATATGCCGGACGCATGGATTTTGCCAAGGCAAGCGGCGTGGTGAAGGAACTGCTGGCCTGAAACAACGCCGGAGTTATCCCGTATTTTCCACAGGTTAGTCACATGGCTAGCCACAGCTTTGTCCCCAGGAAAATAACGAGCTTGGTGCCCTAGCCCTCGCGCCGGTCACGGCGCTACGCTACTGTAGTTGGAAGCTGGCCGCGCTTTCGCCGCCGGCGGGAGATCGTCCCGACAATGGCCTTTACGCCGCAATTTTTGGACGAAATCAGAGCGCGCGTCCCGCTCTCGGATGTCATTGGCCGGCGTGTCCGCCTGATTCGGAAGGGGCGCGAGCACGGCGCGCTCTGCCCGTTTCACAACGAAAAGACACCGTCGTTCACAGTGAGTGACGACAAGGGCTTCTTTCATTGCTTCGGCTGCGGGGCGCATGGCGACGTCATCGGCTTTGTCATGCGCGACGAGGGATTAGCATTTCCCGAGGCGGTGGAAAAACTGGCCGGCGAAGCGGGCCTAGAGATCCCCAAGGAAACGCCACAGGACCAAGCCCGCGCCGATGAACAGCTGTCGCTTTATGGTGTGCTCGAGTCAGCCGCCAAATTTTTTGAATCGGAACTGCGGGCCGATTCCGGCGCTGCCGCCAGTGCGTATCTCAAGGGACGTGGGCTGAAGCCGGAGACGATCGAGGGCTTCCGTCTCGGTTACGCGCCGGAATCGCGAAGTGCCCTAAAGACTGCCTTGCTTGGCAAGGAAATTTCGGAAGCGATGTTGGTGATTTCCGGGTTGTTGATCGAGCCGGAAGGCGGCGGCGCGAGCTACGACCGTTTCCGCAATCGCGTGATATTTCCCATTCAGGATCGGCGTGGACGGGTGATCGCTTTCGGCGGGCGGGCGCTTGGGGACGCCCAGGCTAAATATCTTAACTCGCCGGATACCCCGGTTTTTCACAAGGGTGCGGTGCTCTACGGCATGCATCTGGCGCGCGGCGTGGCGCGGAAATCGGGGCGGATCATCGCCGTCGAAGGCTATATGGACGTGATTGCGCTGCATCAAGGTGGCTTGACCGAAACGGTGGCGCCACTCGGAACTGCCTTGACCGAACTGCAAATGGAAGAAATGTGGCGTCTGGTGGACGCGCCGGTGCTTTGTTTCGACGGCGATGTGCCCGGACGGAAAGCGGCGGCTCGGGCCGCGGAGCGCGCCCTGCCGCGCTTGAAATCAGGGAAATCCCTGGCCTTTGCAGCCCTCCCCATGGGCCAGGACCCCGACAGTCTCATCGGCGAAGGCGGCAAATCCGCAATCGAGGACGTGCTGGCCGGCGCGGAACCGTTATCCGAGCAATTGTGGAAAATTGCCGGCGGCGGCGAGGAATTGACGACTCCGGAGAGTCGCGCCGCACTCAATCGCCGTCTGAACGGCTATCTCGAGCAAATTCCCGACGACGATCTCAAATTTTACTTTCGCCGCCACTATAAAAATCGCCTGTTTGAACCCTTCACCAAGAGCAAATCGCAGCGCGGGCCGCGCCCTGCGCCGCGTCGCGGCCCGCGTGATGACGAGAAAATCCTTCCGCAACATGGGCTGGGCGGGCGCGCCGAAGGCAGTTCGGCCCGGCGCGAACGCACAATTCTTCAGACAATTCTCAATTTCCCCGAATTGCTGAATGATTTTCATGAAGAGATCGAACGCCTGCCTTTGCTTGCGGCGCGCTACCGCGCGTTCCGCGACGCGCTGCTGGCAGCTGATGTCGGCGGCACCGCACCGGACAAATCGAAAATCAATTACGTCTTGATCCAGGCAGGACTGGAAAAACTCCTCGATGAGTTGGTTGGCGGGGATGCCGCCTATCTGGATTGGGCTGCAAAATCCACGGCGGCAAGCGTGAACGACGCCCGTGTACAATTGCGTCATGCGCTTGATCTGCACCATCGTCTGATCGACATGGAGAAATTCCGCCGTGAGGCGGAAGAAGCGCTGGCCGGCGATATGAGCGAAGAAAATTTTCGCCGCCTGGTGGAAAGCGGGCGCGCCGTTAACGAATCGCCGGGCACAGAAGTGCTCATTCCCGGGTACGGAGACAATGATAATACGGAATCGGGACGGGGCTGACTTGGCCTGCGAAGGGTATCGAATTAATTCGCACGCTTGACAGCCGAAACAAGCCGATTTAGACATTTGGCAGCTTAGGCTTGAATTGGCGGGCTCCGCGCTCCATTTCAATGCTACAACAAATTTGAGGAATCCCCATTGAACGCCTTTCGCCGTCCTGATCCAGGCCGGCGACCATAGGCGTTTCGCGAATTGTCGCGAGATATGGGGACAAGTTGTTGAATCGATTGTGTTTTCAGGCTCGAATTGAGAGCCGAATTAGAAAGGTCGTTTGATGGCGACAAAGCCCGCGAAATCCGCTGATTCTTCCGAACGCACTGAGGAAACGGCGGACAGCCCCGTTCTCGATTCGTTGACGGCGGCAGTACGCAAGCTCGTAAGCCGCGGCAAAGAACGCGGCTATGTCACATATGACGATTTGAACGAAGCGCTGCCCCCGGACGAAGCGAGTTCTGAGCAGATCGAAGACACGATGGCTCAACTCTCGGAGATGGGCATCAACGTCATCGAAAACGAGGAGTCCGACGAAGCCGCGAACGAGGACAAAGCCGAGGGCTCTGGAACCGAAGCGCCGGCCAAGGTCTTAGACGAGGATTTGGGCCGCACCGATGATCCGGTGCGCATGTATTTACGCGATATGGGAAGCGTCGAGTTGCTTTCGCGCGAAGGTGAAATCGCCATCGCCAAGCGAATCGAAACAGGCCGGCAAACCATGATTAGCAGCATTTGTGAAAGCCCGCTCACCATGCGCGCCATTATCGAATGGCGCGAAGCGCTTTCGGAAGGCCGAATTCTGCTGCGCGACGTGATTGATCTGGACGCGACTTATGGCCGCGAACCTGGCGCCGCCGTTGAGGGCGGCGGCATACCGGGAGCGGCATCTTCAGAGGAAAACAGCCCAGAAAAAGAAACTGCAGAAGGCACGGCAGAAGGCGCAGCAGAAGGCGCAGCAGAAGGCGCAGCAGAAGGCACAGCAGAAGGCAGTGACAGCGAGAATGGAAAAGACGGGAGTGCGGAAGGCGAAGAATCTCAAAATCGCCCCGAGTCCGATGATGAGGACCTCGACGAAGGCACGGTTTCGCTTGCCGTTATGGAGGAGGCCGTCCGCGGCGACGTTATTGAAACTTTCGATAGCATCGCTTCGGCCTACAAAAAATTCCGCCGGTTGCAGGATCAGCACCTCGAGCTCGCCCTGAAGAATGAGCAGCTGTCCGGTCCCCAATTGAAACGCTACGAAAAGCTCAGACAGGAATTGGTGACGTTGATGCAAAGTGTGCGTCTCAATAATGGGCGCATCGAGGCGATGGTGGATCAGCTCTACGGAATCAACAAGTTGGTTCAGAACCGCGAAGGCGAACTGCTGCGTTTGGCAACTCGCCACAAGGTAGACCGCCAGAGCTTTATCAAGCGCTATGTCGGGCGCGAGCTCGACCCGCGCTGGCTGTCTCGAGTGTCGCGTCTATCCGATCCGGCGTGGAAAAACTTCGCCGCTGCCGAACGGCCTCGGGTGGTGGAAATTCGCAAAGACATCGCCGAGGTGGCGCGCAATACCGGGCTAGAGCCCGTTGAGTTCAAGCGTATCGTCTCGACCGTTCAAAAGGGCGAGCGCGAAGCCGGGCAAGCCAAAAAGGAAATGGTCGAGGCCAATCTCCGCCTGGTGATTTCGATCGCCAAGAAATATACCAATCGCGGCCTGCAGTTCCTCGACCTGATTCAGGAAGGTAATATCGGCCTGATGAAGGCGGTGGATAAATTTGAGTATCGCCGCGGATACAAATTTTCTACATACGCGACCTGGTGGATTCGCCAGGCCATCACGCGCTCCATAGCCGATCAGGCGCGCACCATCCGCATTCCGGTGCACATGATCGAGACCATCAACAAACTGGTGCGCACGTCACGCCAGATGCTGCATGAAATTGGCCGCGAACCGACGCCGGAGGAATTGGCCGAGCGTCTCGGCATGCCGCTAGATAAAGTGCGCAAAGTACTGAAGATCGCCAAGGAGCCGATTAGCCTTGAGACGCCGATTGGCGATGAAGAAGACAGCCATCTCGGTGATTTTATCGAGGATAAGAATGCTGTCCTGCCGGTTGACGCGGCCATTCAATCTAATTTGCGTGAAACGACGACGCGCGTGCTGGCGAGCCTCACGGCGCGCGAAGAGCGCGTGCTGCGCATGCGTTTCGGCATCGGCATGAACACCGACCACACGTTGGAAGAAGTCGGGCAACAATTCTCTGTAACCCGGGAACGCATCCGCCAAATCGAAGCCAAAGCGCTGAGAAAACTCAAACATCCCAGTCGCTCGCGCAAGCTGAGAAGTTTCCTCGATACGTGAGTGAAGCGGAGCGTCCGCTTCTAAGAGCTGAATTCCCGCCCCAATATTCGGCAGTCGGCGGTGCGGTGGGGCGATGAATCCGCCACCGCATAGCTTCGGCAAGTTCAACGATATCACTCAGCGCCAAGCTTATCGCATCGGCATTTCCGACGGTAGCCGCTTGCCGGCCGTGGTCCTCGTTATCAGCCTGATGGGATTCGGCGCGTTGTGCCGCGAAAGCGGCCTCGGCCTCGACTTTGCCATAGTGCAACTGGTCACGATGTGGGCGCTACCCGGACAAATCGCCTTCGTTGAGCTCTACGCGTCGGGCGGCACCGTCGTCGCCATTACCCTCGCCGTTGCCATGGCCAATGCGCGCTTCATGCCGATGACCGCGACCCTGATGCCGCTGCTGCGGCCCGGCATGCGCCAACCCGCATGGCTATACGCCATGGCCCATCTGGTCAGTTTCAATGCCTGGATATGGGTGTTGAGGCGGTGCCCGGAGCTGCCCCCTGAACGCCGCGCCGCATACTATATGGGCTTCGTCACGGTGACCGCTTCCGCCGGAATTGTAGGTGCCGTCGCGGGGTATCTGTTAGCCGGCGTGGTGTCGGAAATCGTTTTACTGACACTGGTCTTCGTCAATATCGTTTACTTCGTTCTGATGATGGCCGCTGCACGCGGCATGGCGGCCATTCTGGCGGTGATTGCCGGCGGTGTAGCCGGCCCGCTGCTGCATATGGCGACGTCGGATTGGGGTTTGCTGCTGAGCGGCGTGATTGGCGGAACACTGGCTTTTGGTGTGGCACGCGCCTGGCGTGACCACCATGTCTGAAAACGTCGCTTGGATCGCTTTGCCGGCGGCGGTAGCCGTGAGTTTCCTATGGCGCGCCATCGGAGTTGCAGTATCGGGGCGCATCGATCCGGCGAGCGATGTCTTTCTCTGGGTCCAATGCGTGGCATACGCCATGTTGGCCGGCTTGGTCTCGCGCATGCTTTTTCTGCCTACAGGCGCGCTGGCCGAGAGCGAGTATTGGATTCGCCTCGCGGCGGTGGGCATAGGCCTCGCCATCTTCTTTATCCTCAAGCGCAATCTGTTGATTGGGATATTGACCGGCGTGATGGCCTTCCTGGTGCTGCAATATATTCAGGCGCCCTAACCGCTGATCAGATCGAGCCATTCCTGCTCGCTCAGCACGGTAACGCCAAGCTCGACCGCCTTTTTGAGCTTTGACCCGGCGTCCTCGCCGGCGACGATGAAATCGGTTTTTTTGGAAACCGAGCCCGAGACCTTAGCGTCCAGCGCTTCGGCCCGAGCCTTGGCTTCGGCGCGGCTCATGAGTGACAGTGTGCCGGTGAAAACAACCGTCTTGCCGGATACCGGCGAGGTGGCGGCGGGGGCTTCGAATGGCGCAATTTCAAGCGCCGCTTCAAGCTCACTGAGGACCCGCGAATTATGTTCCTCAGCGATGAACCCGACCAGCGCCTCGGCGGCAGCAGTGCCGATGCCGTCAATATCCACCAACTCAGCATAGGCCTCGCCGTCGCGATCGACGGCGGCGGTGAGTGCCTGATGCAGCGAATCAAAATCGCCGTAGCGGCGGGCCAGTAGACGTGCCGTGGTCTGGCCGATGTGGCGGATACCAAGGGCAAAGATCAGGCGTTCGAGCGCAATATTCTTTCGTGCGACGATGGCCTTGAATAAATTGCCCGCCGACAATTCGCCCCAACCGTCGCGTCCGGCAAGGGGGTGATCCGCCGCATTGTCGCGCGCCTCCAGGGTAAAAATGTCGGCCGGGCTACGAATCAAGCCGTCGATCCAAAAGGATTTGATCTGTTTTTCGCCCAGGCCCTCGATGTCAAAGGCATCGCGGCTGACGAAGTGACGCAACCGTTCGACGGCCTGGGCCGGACACACCAACCCGCCGGTGCAGCGCCTGGCCACTTCTCCGCTTTCTTGTACCGCGATTGAGCCACATTCCGGGCAGGTCGTAGGAAAATCGAATTCTCGCGAACCTGTGGGGCGTTTTTCGAGGACCACCCGCACGACTTGCGGAATCACGTCGCCGGCGCGCTGTACAATCACATGATCGCCTTCGCGGATGTCTTTGCGCGCGATCTCATCCTGATTGTGCAGGTTCGCGCGGCTGACCGTCACTCCGCCGACCGCGACCGACGCTAGTTCTGCGACCGGCGTCAACGCGCCGGTGCGGCCAACCTGGATAGAAATTTTCTCGAGTATCGTTTCCGCCTGTTCGGCAGCGAATTTGTAGGCGATTGCCCAGCGTGGCTCGCGCCCGGCGGCGCCCAGGCGCTCTTGCCAATCGATTCGGTCGATCTTGAATACCACGCCGTCGATCTCGTAAGGCAGGCCATCGCGCTTGGCGACGATGTGGCGGTAGTGCGCAAGGCCATCCTCGAGTGTGTCGTACGGCCGCGCCATTGGATTAACCTGGAAACCCCAATCTTTAAGACTTTCGAGATAGTCGCCGTAGAGGCCGGCGACAGGGTTGCTCATTTCGCCCCACGAATAGGCAAAAAAGCGCAGCCGGCGCTTGGCGGTGAAGGAAGGGTCTATCTGACGCAAGCCGCCCGACGCGGTGTTTCTTGCGTTCACGAAGGGGCGCGCGCCCTCGGCTTCGCGGTCTCGGTTCAGGGCCAGAAAATCCGCCCGCGTAATATAGACTTCGCCGCGTACTTCGATCACTTCGGGGATGTCCTGGCCAGTCAGTTTGGCGGGCAGGTCGAGCACGGTGCGCAGATTTTCGGTCACGTCCTCGCCCTCTTCGCCGTCGCCGCGCGTCGCGCCCTTTACATAGATGCCGTTTTCGTAGCGCAGTGACGCGGAGAGGCCGTCAATTTTGGGCTCGACCATCAGGGCGACGATCTCATCCGCGTCGAGTTTCAAAAAGCGCCGTGCGCGGGCGATGAATTCGGCCATGTCGGCATCGTCAAAGGCGTTGCCGAGGGAGAGCATGGGCACGCGATGGCGCACCTTGGCAAAGCCGGCGGCAGGCGGCGCGCCGACCTTGTGGGTCGGGCTGTCGGACCGCACCAGCGCCGGGTAACGCTGTTCGATGGCAATATTCTGTCGGCGCAGCGCGTCATAAGCCCGGTCTTCGATCTCGGGTTCGGATTGTTGATAATAGAGCCCATCATGGCGGGTGATTTCGGTGGCGAGATATTCCAGAGCCTGCTCGGCCTCAGTTTCGCTCAGTTGCTCTACGGGTTTGTTCAGAGATGCCGGCGGGCGGCTCATGTCGGGTCGCCAGCGATTAGGCTTTGCGCTGCCGCACGCGCTTCGTCGGTGACCTGTGCGCCTGAAAGCATGCGCGCGATTTCCTCGCGCCGCGCCGCGCCATCGAGGATTTCGACCTTGGCGCGGGCGCTATTTTTGGCGCTTTCCTTGAGCACGCGGATGTGGCGTTCACCGCGCGCCGCCACCTGCGGCGAGTGCGTGACGACGAGCACCTGAACATCCTGTGCTAAACGGGCTAGCCGCTCGCCTACCGCGTCAGCGACCGCGCCGCCGACCCCTTCATCTACTTCATCGAAAACCAGGCTGGGCACGCCTTTGGACCGTGTCAGGCAGACCTTAAGCGCGAGCAGTAGGCGGGCGCGTTCACCGCCTGAAGCGATTTTTTCCAGCGGTCCAGGGGGCGATCCCGGGTTGGTGGTGATTTCGAAATGCACACGCTCCAGGCCTGCGGCGCCGGCTTGGCTTTCTTCTAATTTGTCGATGGACGTGCGGAATGTGGCGCCGCCGAGCTTCAGCGGTGCCAATTCACCCTTCAAGGCTTTGTCGAGCGCCTTCGCGGCGCGGGCGCGTGTGGTGCTCAGGCGCTGGGCTGCCTGCAGGAATTCGACGCGGGCATCAGCGCTCGCTTGGCTGAGCTGCGCATGCGCCGTGCCGCCTTGATCGAGCTGCCCAAGGCGGCGGCGAAAATCAGCCAGCAAGGGCGTCAGCAATTCTGCTTCCGTGTGATGTTTGCGCGCGGCGGCGCGGAGCGCGAACAGTCGCTCTTCGGCTGCGTCTAGGCGGCGCGGGTCGAGATCGAGTCCGCGTTCCGCTTCGGCCAACGCCGCTTCTGCTTCCGCCGCTTCGATCGCAGCCTGCCCGAGCGCTGCGATCGCTGCATCCATGTGGCCGCCGGCCTCTTCTTGCACATGTTCGAGCGTCCGGGTGGCCGAGCGCAGGCTCGCCGCTGCCGGATGTTCGCCGGCGATCAGCTCGCGGGCATCGGCCATTGCCTTTGACAGCTTTTGTCCGTTCATCAAGCGCCGCCGCTCGGTCGCAAGCTTCTCTTCCTCGCCTGCCTGGGGGGCAAGCGCCTCCAACTCAGCGCTGACATGGCGTAAATATTCTTCGTCACGGCGCGCCTCGGCAAGTTCCGCCTCGGCCTTCTCTAAAGCCGCCACCGATTCGCGCCAGGTGGCGCAAGTAGCCGCTGTGAGGGTGCGCTCCTTGTCGTTGGCGGCAAAAGAATCGAGCAGGGCGCGATGATTTCTTGGGTCGAGCAGGCCGCCCGAAGCAGATTGGCCTTCGATTTCCACCAGGGAACTGCCGAGTTTGCGCAACCAGGCAGCACTTGCTGGTTGGCCGTTGGCGAAGGCGCGACTGCGTCCATCGACGCCAAGAACGCGGCGCAAAATTAACTCATCGGTGGGTTCAAAGCCCTGCGCTTTGAGCATGGCCCAGGCTGGATGACCGGCGGCCAACTCGAAGCTGGCACTGACGCTGGCCGATTCGGCGCCATGACGCACCAATTGGGCGTCACTGCGGGCGCCCAGCGCCAATCCCAAAGCATCGAGCAGGATCGACTTGCCGGCGCCGGTTTCACCGGTCAGGACACATAGGCCGGGGCCAAACTCCAGGTCCAAGCTATCGATAAGAACCAGGTTGCGGATCGATAGACTGCGAAGCATGCGACAGCCAATCAGAAAATCGAATTGAAGGCCCGGCTGATCCAGGATTCTTCGTCGGCTTCAGGGCGCAGATCGACCCCTTCCAAGAGAGCATAGCTGTCGAGATACCACTCACTGCCCGGAAAATTGTGACCCAGCACCGCCGCTGACGTCTGGGCTTCTTGCGACACGCCCAGCGCGAGATAGGATTCCGTCAATCTGTGCAGTGCTTCCGCCACGTGGCTGGTAGTTTGAAAGCGCTCGATGACTCGGCGAAAGCGATTGATTGCGGCAATGTAGTTGGCACGAGTCAAATAATAGCGCCCGATATCCATTTCTTTGCCTGCCAGATGATCGCGGGTGAGGTCGATCTTGAGGCTCGCGTCGCGCGCATAGGAGGTGTCCGGAAAACGGCGCACCAACTCCTCGAGTGACGCCAGCGCCCGCTCAGTCAATTCCTGATCCCGTCCCACATCCGAAATCTGTTCATAATAAGATACGGCGTTCAGGTAATAAGCATAGGCGACGTCGCGGTGACCGGGATGTAGCTGGATAAACCGGCCGGCGGAGATGATCGATTCGTCATAGTCATTGTTCCTGTAATAGGCGTAGGACGCCATGATCTGCGCCCGGGTCGCCCATACGGAATAAGGATGTTGACGTTCCACTTCGTCAAACGCCTTGGCGGCATCGACATAGGATCCGTCCAGCAGATTGTCCATCGCTTCGTTGTAGAGTTCTTCCACGGGCCGCTCTTGGTACGCCACGTCGTCTTCTGCGCAGGCGGCAAGAATCAGCAGCGCGGCGAGGACGCTGGCGAATCCACGTAGGATGGAAGAAGAGCGCTGGATAATGTCGAAGGTCATATTGGTCCCGAACTCGAAGCTTGAATCGGCGGGATTATATCACGGTCGACGGATGAGGGGAGGCATGTCGCGCTAAATCATCATCTAGGGGCCGATTGAGACCCGAATTAGCACATGTTTGTAGAACGCGGGCGAAATATATTAGGCGCTGGCAGCCGCCGCAGCGTGACGCACTTGCGGCGCCGCATCTATCCGGTCGATGCATCGTGCGTCCATGTCGGTCCAGCACCAAGCCGTTTCATCGTCGAGCAGTGCGTTGAGCAATTCGTGGTTCATCGCGTGCCCGGCACAATAGTTTTCAACATGGGCCAACAGCGTCGCGCCCGCCAAACTCAGGTCGCCGATGCAATCAAGCGCCTTGTGGCGGGCAAATTCGGTGTCGTAGCGCAGGCCTTCCTCATTCAGTAGGCCGTGCTCACCGATCACGACAGCGTTGTCCAGCGAGCCGCCCAACGCCAACCCGGCGGCGCGCATTTTTTCGACATCAGAAGCTAGGCAAAAGGTGCGCGCACTGCTCAGGTCTTCCTCGAACGAGGTTTGCAGCGAATCATAATCGAAATACTGCTCGCCGATGGCGTCATGATCGAAGGCAATTTCGCAATGCAACGAGAAATGGTCCGATGGAGCAATCGAAGCCCAGCGGCTTTCATTGCCGACGGCAATCTTCCTGAGTACCTGAATGGCGCGGCGAGGTACATTTTGTTCGACGATGCCGGCGCATTCGATCAAAAATACGAAAGAACGTGAACTGCCATCCATGATCGGAACTTCGGCGCCGTTCAGTTCGACGATGACATTCTCCACACCGCAGCCGGCGAACGCCGCCATCAAATGTTCGATCGTGCCGATGGACAATCCGTTGCCGTTGCCGATTGTCGTGCACAGCTGAGAATCGACAACATTGTCGCGATGCGCCCTGATTTCAGCGTTCGCCCCCATATCTGTGCGACGGAACAACACGCCCGTGTCCGGCGCCGCCGGGAGGAGCGCCATGGATACCTTGACATTGCTATGAAGGCCGGCGCCGGTGCAGTGAATCGGCGCTTTCAGGGTGCGTTGCAATTGTTTGGTCAAAAACCGATCTTTCTATTCTAGCGCCGCCGAGCGACCCCGCTGACGATTGCATCGAATGCGAATCGTCAGCTATGAACCGCTTTGGAGGGGTTGTAACAGCCCCCTCCAAAGCACTCAAATCACTCTTTGTTACAAAATGTTACGGCCAATACCCGGAGTATTTCTGGTGCTTTTTTGAGCACATTAACGGGCTAGTTCGCCTGGCGCCGGAGAAATGCCGGTATTTCCAACGGATCTTCTTCTATTGATTGTATTTCTACAACCGGTTGCACGGATAGTGGGGCGGTTTCGAACGTTGGCTCTTTGCCTCTGGATTCTCCAGCGGGCTTTTCGGCACCCGGCCTGGCGGGCCGCTGTGGCTCCGCCTCGACATTCGCCAGATTTGCTTCCGGCATTTCCCGCCGCGCTTTGCCGCTTCCGGTCATCCGCTCGAACAGTGAAGGCCCGCGTTTCTTGCCGCTACCTCCGGCGTTTTCCACGTCGGACACAGCGAAAGGATCCGCCGCCTTTTTAAGCCCGGCTGAGGCTGTATCGCCCGGCGTTACGGCTGGCCGTGGGATGAACCCGAAACGACCGGTATCCGGCTTCGCCATCGGCGCGGATGGGGTCGTCGTCGCCGTCTCCACGATCTCCGGCTGAGAGGTGGGGTCGGATTCGTCCAAGTCGGGCGCAACCACGTCTGGCTGATTTTTCCGCATGACAACACCGGCCCGTATGCCGCCAGCCGAAGAGGCTATCACCATCTTGCGCTGTGGCGGTGAGTTTTCGACCACCACCGGCTCAGAGACTTCTACCGGTGCGTCCGGCTCTACTTCCGTCTCGGTATTTTCGAAGCTCTGCTCGACGCTGTTGAGCGCAATGCTGAGACCCTCACCCGTGACATCGGTTTCGCTGGTGATTGCATCACCGGCGATTGCGGCTAGAGCGTCTTGTTCAGACGCTTCGGTCTCTTCGACCGTGGCCGTCGGCGCACCATAGTCGGCGGTACCGACGGCACCCGCAGAAGGACGGTCGCCGCCCTTGCGTTGACTAAATCCGAGGACATGCACCTTGTCTGAGGGCTCTGGCACCGGTTGGCGCGCCAAATCCGCTTCGATCCCGGTGGCGATGACGGCAACCCGCATATGCCCTTCCAGTTCGTTCGACAGGGACGTGCCGAAGATGATGTTGGCATCGTCGTCCACTTCCTGGCAGATGCGTGAGGCAGCTTCGTCGACTTCCATCAAGGTGACGTCGGACCCGCCAGTAATGTTGATGAGGACGCCGCGTGCGCCCTGGATGGAGGCATTGTCCAGGAGCGGATTGTTGATCGCCGCCTCTGCCGCCTCGATCGCCCGGTTATCGCCTTCGGCTTCGCCAGTGCCCATCATCGCTTTGCCCATTTCGCCCATCACGGTGCGAATATCGGCAAAATCGAGATTGATCAGTCCGGGGCTTACCATCAGATCGGTGACGCCACGCACGCCGGCATGGAGCACTTCATCGGCCAAGTTGAAAGCTGCCGCGAACGTGGTCTGCTCGTTGGCCACCCGGAACAGGTTTTGATTGGGAATGACGATCAGCGTATCGACATATTGCTGCAATTCCTGCAGCCCCG
This sequence comes from Pseudomonadota bacterium, assembly GCA_027624955.1. Classification (NCBI taxonomy): domain Bacteria; kingdom Pseudomonadati; phylum Pseudomonadota; species Pseudomonadota bacterium. Next base: position 21,309 of record JAQBTG010000034.1, on the reverse strand, counting down.
CTTCCGCCAGGCGCATGCGCTGAATGCCTTCGAACTGGAACGGTTTGGTAACTACACCAACGGTCAGGATGCCGCGCTCGCGCGCGGCGCGGGCGATGACCGGTGCGGCACCCGTACCGGTGCCGCCGCCCATGCCGGCGGCGATGAACACCATATTGTTGGCTTCGAGATATTGCAGAATATCGTCGAGCGCCTCTTCAGCGGCGACACGTCCAATATCGGGCCGTGCGCCGGCGCCCAGGCCATGTGTGACCGTGACGCCAAGCTGAATGCGTTGCTCTGCAAGAGATTGCTGAAGCGATTGCGCATCGGTATTCGCGACAACGAATTCCACGCCTTCCAATCCGCCGTTGATCATATTGTTAACCGCGTTACCGCCAGCGCCGCCGACGCCGATTACGGTAATGCGGGGTTTGGTCTCTTCCCATTGCTGCGGTGCAAAATCGATGCTCATGTCGCCCTCCAGAACAACTCGTTGATTCTCGTCAATCCCTTACGTCTCTTGGTTTCAACCCGGTGCGCCAGGGATATGGGCGCCAGGCCGGTTATCTTCTAGAAATTCGCTCGTAGCCATTGGCCGATGCGCCCCAGCGCGCTCTCGGCGGGTTGTGGAGATGGGTGTTCCCGCGTTTGCCGACGAATCTGGGAATCGTCATGACGTTCCGCGGCGTAAATCAGAAGTCCGGCGCAAGTCGCGCAATTGGGTCCGGCGACGGCTTCGGCCAGCCCCTGCATCGGAAGCGGCCGTGCGAGACGGACCTGCTTTTCTAAAATCTGCGAAGCGAGCTCACCGACACCCTGCAATTGACTGGCGCCGCCAGTCAGCACGATGCGGCGCGCCGACGCGCTGGCGGCACCCGATGAATCAAGAAAGTCGCGTACCAGCTCGAATGTTTCCTCCAGGCGTGGGCGCACGATGCCAGTCAACAGGGAGCGCGGAATTTGCCGCGCCGAGTGCAGTTCCGGCTCACCCAATTGCGGCACTTCGATCATCTCACGATTGTCCGCTGGCCCGCCGATGGCGCTGGCGTACAGCCGCTTCATATGTTCGGCGTTGGCGAGCGGCGTGGTGAGGCCGAGTGCGATATCGTTGGTGACATGGGCGCCGCCCAGCGGCACCGTCGCCGTCCAGTTAAACTCTCCACCGGAAAAGGATGCCAACCCGGTGCCGCCGCAGCCCATATCGATAATCGTGACGCCGAGATCCTTTTCGTCTTCGACCAGACACGCGAGGCCTGAGGCATAGGCCGAGATCACCGGCGCCTCGAGGTCTAAATCGCAGCGCGACAAACAACTTAAAAGATTGCGGAAGGCGCCATGCGCGACGCTGACCATATGCAATTGCACGCGCAGCTGGTTGCCATACATCCCTTTCGGGTTTCGGATGCCGCGGCTGCCATCGAGATCGTAGGCCGTCGAGACCGCATGGACGATTTCACGACCCTCGATGGCGCCGTCGGTGCGGGCGGCGTCGAAAGCGGCTTGAATATCGGTATTGCCGATTTGCCGCCCGGAAACATCAAGAGATATATCGGCATAAGTGGATCGCGGCGCGCCACCTGAGACACTAATAAAAAGTTCGCGAACGCGCGTGTCGGCCATCACCTCGGCGCGGTGAACGGCGGTGCCGATGGATTTCACAGCCGCCGCCATATCGGTGACCGTGCCGGCCTTCAGTCCCTCGGCCGTATCCTGACCGATGCCGACAATGGCGAGCTCTCCCTGGCCGTTCCGCTCCGCGATGAAGCAGGTCACCTTGGAGGTGCCAACATCAAGTGCCGCAATCACGATATCAGTTTCCTTCTAATTTGGTCATGTCGAACTGCCGTCGATTGTCTCTTCAGGCCGCTTGCCGAGGACGACTCGGTCGGGCAAGCGGAGATCGATGGAGACGATGCGTTCTTCTTGCGTGTCGTAGGTGCCGAGCAGACGTACCAATCTTTGCCACGCTTGGGCCGCGCCGGATTCGGGAAGGTGCACGGTCAGTCCGCTTTCGAAATGTAAATCCCAGCGCCGCGACCCGACCCGCACAGCGGAGACCAGGCCGCGCAATATGGTGGGCGCGCTGCTCATGGTGTCGAACAAGGCCGGCGCGTGATGTGGTGCGCCGCTGCCGACGATCAGCGGTAGATGGCCGAATCTTGGGACATCTTCGGAATTGATGATGCTGCCCTTGCGATCGACTATTTGAAGGCGTTGCTCGTGCTGCCACAGCGCGAAAGCCTGCCGCTCGACGATCTGGATGCGGATGGTGTCGGGCAGGCGGCGCTCGATGGTGGCGCTTTCGACCCAATCAAGGGCAAGGAGGCGGGTGCGCGCGCGCTCGGGCGCAAAGGCGAGAATCGGATCGCCGCGCTTGATTTCGAGTGCGGCCAATATCACTGCCGGATCAGCTTCGCGGTGGCCGGTGCTGTAGACATTCTCGACCGTCATGCCGATACCGGCGGTGGTGCTCATGAACGCGTGCCGAACACTGGCGCCGAGCTCTGCCGCATTGCCAGGCTGAACCAGCCACCAACTTGCCGTGGAGAGGACGGCGACACCGGCTGCCAACACGCCAAGTAGGCGCGCGCGGCGGCGCAATAGCCTGAGCCAACTAGTGCGTATCCGAGGGCGCCCGCCCGGCCGGCTGGCGGCGCCGGCACGCTGTGGCGCCAGACGATCATTGAAACTCAGTTGTCGCATGAAGCGTTCTCCACCATCCAGGCAACCAAATCAGAGAAAGTCATGCCGGAGTCGGCGGCAATTTCAGGCACCAATGAGAGCGGCGTCATGCCTGGCTGGGTATTGATTTCGAGCAGGTAGAATGTGCCCGGTTCGCCGGCCTCATCGTCATACCGCAAATCCGCCCGGCTGACGCCGCGGCAGCCTAAAGTGCGGTGCGCGCAAAGTGCGATATCGAGCGCCTCGGTATAAGAGTTGGGATGGATCGGCGCCGGCATGAAATGCTCGGCCTTTCCTTGCGTGTATTTGGTCTGATAATCGTAGAAGCGGCCGCGCGGTCGGATTTCGATGGCGCCAAGCGCGCGTTCGCCCATCACGGCAACCTGGATTTCGCGGCCGGGAATGTATTTTTCTACAAGCACATCATCGCCGAACGGCCAGGGTTCGTCCTCGAGGCGTCGATGGTTGTCGCCATTCAAGACGATATAGACGCCGACACTGGAGCCTTCGTTGAGCGGCTTGATCACATAGGGCGGCGCCAGCCCTTCGCCCGCCATCACCGCCTTGAAGTTCATCACCCGGCCTTCCGGGCAGGTCAGCCCGGCATCGGCAAATAGCTTCTTTGCGACGGGCTTGTTCATTGCCAAGGCCGAAGCCAGCACACCCGAATGGGTGTAAGGGATGCCGAGAACTTCCAGCAAGCCCTGGACGCAGCCATCCTCGCCGAGGCGGCCATGCAAGGCATTGAACGCGACATCTGGTTTGCATTCTAAAATTTTGGCTGGCAGCGTGCGGTCGGCATCGATCGTCGTGACCCGGTAGCCGAGCTCGATCAGGGCGTGCTCGACGGCGCTGCCCGATACCAGCGAGACTTCGCGTTCGACCGAGGGGCCGCCCATGATTACCGCGATATGCTGGCTCATGACGCGCCACCGTCGCGCCCGTCGGCCACGGCAGTTTGGCCAGTTGCGTGGCGGCCGACGCGACGGATTTCCCATTCCAGCGTGATCCCGCTTTGCTGCTTAACTCGGCGGCGGATTTCTTCGCCGAGACCTTCGATGTCGGCAGCGCTGGCGCCGCCGGTGTTAATCAGGAAGTTGCAATGTTTTTCCGACACCATGGCACCGCCACGTTTGAGGCTACGGCAGCCGGCGCGGTCGATAAGCTGCCACGCCTTTTCGCCCGGTGGATTGACGAAGGTGCTGCCGCCGGTGCGGGTGCGAAGTGGTTGGCTGTCTTCGCGGCTGGTTTCGATTTCTGCGATGCGCGCGGCGATTTCCGGCGATGCGCCGCGCTTGCCGCGCATCGTAGCGGAGACAAAAATCAAATCTTCCGGCGCTGCCGAATGGCGGTAGGAATAGTCCAAATCGCTGAGTGTCAGGTGCTGGCGAGTACCGCCGGCATCGAGGGCGTCGGCCGCCACGATCACATCCGCCATCTCCTGACCATAAGCGCCGGCATTCATCCGCAGCGCACCCCCGATGGTTCCTGGGACGCCGACCAGGAATTCGAGACCGGCAATGCCTGAATCGCGGCAAAATCGCGCCACACTGATATCGATGGCGCCGGCGCCGACATGCACCAACGCACTGTCCTGGCGCCACTCGACGCGGCACTCGCGGAAGGCGCTGCCGAGACGGATCACAACACCGGGAATGCCGCCGTCGCGCACCAAGATGTTGGAGCCGGAGCCAAACAGGGTCACCGGAATATCGCTCGGCTTGGCGGTGAGAAAGCGTGCCAAATCCTCGACGTCCGCTGGGCGGAACAATATTTCCGCCGGGCCGCCGACACGGAACCAGGTCACCGGCGCAAGCGCAGCATTTTCTATGTAGTCGCCGGCGACTCTGGGCAGGCGTTGGAGAAGACTATGATGTGCGGCTGCCATCATGGCGCTCCCCCGCCTGTGCGATGGGCATGGGCGGGCCGCACAGCCGCTTTGCGCCAGGCGGTAAGTTCCTCGGGCAGGGCATTCGCCCAATTGGTAACGGTACCGGCGCCGAGGAAAACCACAAGGTCACCGGGCGCCGCCAGCGTGCCGATAATACCGGCCAACTGCTCGGGCGCCTCGAGTGCCGTGACCTGGCGATGGCCGCGCGTGCGCAGACCGTCGACCAGGCTGTCGCGGTCATAACCTTCTATCGGCGCTTCCCCGGCGGCATGAACCGGCGCCACGATCACCGCGTCGGCATCGTTGAAGCATGAGCAAAAATCTTCGAATAGATCGCGGAGGCGGGTATAGCGATGGGGCTGCACCACCGCGATGATCCGCCCGGCATAGGCATCGCGCGCCGATTTGAGCACGGCCGAAATCTCCACCGGATGGTGGCCGTAATCGTCGATGATGGTGATGCCGTCAATGACGCCGGTCTTGGTGAAGCGTCGCTTGACGCCTTCGAACCCGCTGAGCGCGGCGCGAATGGTTTGCTCCGGAAGCTTCATCTCGCGGGCGATGGCGATGGCGGCCAGCGCATTTTGCACATTGTGCGCGCCCAGCATCGGCAGGCGTAGATTTTCGAGCGTGTGGCGGGCGCCACTTTGGCGATCCGAGATGTCGACATCAAACACCGAGCCGAGCGCGTCCGAGCGCACGTCAAATGCGCGAATCTCGGCCTGTGGGCTCATGCCGTACGTGATAATGCGGCGGTCCGAAACGCGCCCGACCAGCGCCTGCACTTCCGGGTGGTCCAGACAGAGAGCGGCAAAACCATAGAACGGAAGATTCTCCAGAAAGGTGCGATAAGCGTCGCGTACGGCGTCGAAATCGCCATAAAATTCCATATGTTCGGGGTCGATATTGGTCACCACGGCGACGGTGGCGGGCAATTTGACAAAGCTGCCATCGGACTCATCGGCCTCGACGACCATCCAATCACCGGCGCCAAGCCGCGCGTTGGTGCCGTAGGCATTGATGATTCCGCCATTGATCACCGTCGGGTCGAGACCAGCGCTATCGAGCACCGCAGCGACCATCGATGTGGTCGTGGTCTTGCCATGCGTTCCGGCAACCGCAACGGACCATTTGAGGCGCATCAGTTCGGCTAGCATTTCGGCGCGACGCACCACCGGAATGAAACGTTGCCGCGCTGCCGTCGCCTCGACATTCTCCTGTTTGACGGCGGAGGAAATCACCACCACTTGGGCGTTCCCTAGGGCCACTGGGTCATGGCCAATTGTAACGTTGACGCCGAGCGCCCGGAGGCGGCGAACATTGGCGTTCTCCGACAGATCGCTGCCCTGCACGGTGTAGCCGAGATTGTGCATCACCTCAGCAATGCCACTCATGCCGATGCCGCCAATGCCGACGAAATGAATGGTGCCGATGGAGAGGGGCAGCGCCTTCATGCAGCTTTCCTCCCGATCGTCCGATGCGGATTGCCATTGGCCGCAATCAGACTTTCGACAAGGTCAGCCAGCGCCTGGCCGGCGGCCGGCCGGCCGATGCTGAGCGCGGCACGGGCGGCCTGTGTCAGGGCTTCCGGAGAGGCAAGAAATCCATTTAAACATTCTGCCAAGCGTCCGGCAGTCGCCTCCGATTCGGCTAACAGAATGGCGCCGCCGGCTGATTCGAGCGCGCGCGCATTGGCGCTTTGATGGTCGTCGGTGGCGTACGGGAACGGCACGAGAATGGCCGGCCTGCCCGCCGCCGCGAGTTCGGCTACTGTTGAAGCACCGGCGCGGCAGATGACCAAATGGGCGCTTTGCAGGCGGGCCGGCAAATCATCGAAGAATGCCGCGCACTCAGCTTGGATTCCGTCCGCAGCATGGCGCGCGTTCACGCGTTGCACATCCTCAGGACGGCACTGCTGGATGATGTTGAGACGCGCGCGGATTTGCGGCGGCAGTAAGGCAAGGGCGGCTGGTACCAGCTCGGCAAACACGCGGGCACCCTGACTGCCACCGATGATGAGAAGGCGAAGCGGGCCGTCCCGATCCGGAATCGGATATGCGCCGGTAGCCAGTTGGGCGATGGCGTGACGGACCGGGTTGCCGGTCATCGTAACTTTGACCCGGTTGACGTTAGCAATGCCGCTGGTTTGCTCGAAAGAAGTTGCGATGCGCAGCACGCGCGATGCCAGCAGCCTATTGGCCCGCCCGAGCACGGCGTTCTGCTCGTGAATGGCGGTTGCCACATGGATACGGCCGGCGGCAATCATGGTTGGCACCGAGGGATAGCCGCCGAAGCCAATGACGGCGACGGGCTGGAGGCGGCGCAGCAGACGGGTCGCCTCGCGCACACCCAACAGTAGTTTGACGATGCCGAGGCCGCGCGCGATCAGACCGCGCGCAAGCGGCGTGCCGGCGGAAATATGATGGCTTTCGATATCCGCCAAGGCGCCGCCAAAACCGACGCCGCGACGGTCGGTGATGAGAACCAGGCGGCGGCCGCGCGCTTTAAGTTCCAGGGCGACGGCTTGCGCCGGGAACACATGCCCGCCGGTGCCGCCGGCAGCCAGCACGATCGGTGCTTGGGGCGCGGGCATGCTCATGCCGACGAAACCTTGTCGCGATAGCCGCTCCGGGTAAGCGCCAGCACCATGCCCATACCGAGAGCGCTGGCGATTAGAGAAGAGCCGCCATAGCTGACAAAGGGCAGTGTCATCCCCTTGGCCGGCAGCAATTGCACGGTGACGCCCATGTTGATGAGCGCCTGCAGGCCAAACTGGGTGAGCAATCCGGCAACCGCCAGCAAGACAAACAAATCGACCTCGCGCACCACCCGGGTGAGACCGCGCAAGACGATGAAGGAGAACAGGCCGACGATGGCCAGCGCCGCGAGCACGCCGAATTCCTCGGCCGCGACGGCAAATATGAAATCGGTGTGGGCGTCCGGCAGATATCCTTTGACGACGCCTTCGCCGGGGCCCTTGCCCAACAGGCCGCCCTGCTGGAAGGCTTTGAGAGAGGTCGTCACCTGATAGGAATCGCCTGACAGGGGATCGATGAAAAGATCGATGCGTTTGGCTACATGGGGGAAGATGCTGTACGCCGCCGTCACCAGTCCGAGCGTTAACGCCAGTGACAACCCGACCCACCACAGCGACAAACCGGCGAGGAAAAATTGCACGAACCAGACGGCGATCACGGTGACGGTCATGCCGAAATCGGGTTGCAGCAGCAACAGCGCGACGATGATCAGCAGCAGCACGCTGGCAATGGCGCGTCCCGGGAAATTTTCCGACTGGCGATATTCGGCGAACATCCAGGCGGCGACAACGGCAAAGCAGGGTTTCACGAATTCGGACGGCTGAAACTTGAAGCCGCCGAGCGAGAGCCAGCGACTGGCGCCCTTGATCTCGATCCCGGAAAAATTGGTCGCCGCGACGAGGATGACGCCGGCGCCCAAAACCACAACCGCCATGCGCCGCACGCCGCGCGGCGACAACATGGAAACCGCCAACAGGATCAGCAGCGCCGGGACCATGAACGCGAATTGATGACGGACGAAATAGAACGGCTCCAATCCGATGCGCGCGGCGGCGCCGGGGCTGGCCGCGACCGTTAGAATGGCGCCGACCGCAAACAACAGCGTGAGGACCAATAACGCCCAGCGATCCAGGGTCCACCACCAACGGCCCAGAATCGAAGCATCGGTGCGCGAAAAGCTGGTCATCCGGCACAGACCCGCAGCGCCTGTTCGGACTGGCGCTGTTCCAAAATACAGACGCGTTCGCGGAACGCTTCGCCGCGAGCTTCGAAATCGGTGTATTGGTCGAACGACGCACAGGCCGGCGAAAATAGGACAACCGCACCTGGCCGGCCGTCGACGCGGGCCTGTGCTGCCGCCGCATCGAGCGCATTGTCCAGGGTTCCGCACAAACTATAGTCAACGCGCCCGTCGAGTTCGGCGGCCAGGGTTTGTTCGGCCTCACCGATCAAAAAGGCATGCGCGACGCGCTGAAAATGGGGCTGCGCCGCACGCAGCCCATCCGATTTGGCGCGCCCCCCGGCAATCCAGTAAATTGGGTTGAAGCAGGCCAGTGCACGAGCCGCAGCTTCGCCGTTCGTCGCTTTGCTGTCATTGATGAACTGGACGCCGTCGATGGCGGCAATATGTTCCATCCGGTGCGCCAGGCCGGGGAAATTGAGTATCGCGCGGGCGATAGTTTCGGGATCGACGCCAAGGGCGCGCGTGGCGGCATAGGCGGCGGCGGCATTCTGCCAATTGTGCTGGCCGGGCAGAGCTATCGCGGCTTCCAAGTCACAAATTGCGCGTCCGTGATCCTCCAGCAGGCCACCATTGGTCGCGACCCCGTCCAACAACCGCCGGCCGGTGGCCACGGGTATAACGTTAAGGTCATCGCGCAGACACAGCTCTTTATAAATGCGAAGCGTATCCGGCCCGTCGATGCCGACCACCGCAGTTTTCAATCTACCCGGCCGGAAGATATTATTCTTGGCGGCGATGTACGCGTTCATGCTGCCGTGGCGGTCGAGATGATCCGGCGTGATGTTGAGAAGAACAGCGATGTCGAACGACATGGTGGGAGTTAAATCGAGCTGGAAGGACGACATTTCCAGCACGTAAGTTCCTTCCGCCCATAGTGCGTCCAGGCTCAGCGCCGGTGTTCCGAGATTGCCGCCTATCTGAGCGGTTTGACGGGCATGCTCAAGGATGTGGCCGATCAATGCGGTGGTGGTAGATTTGCCGTTGGTGCCGGTGATGCCGACAAATCGACGCTCCGCCATGGCGCGCCATAGAATTTCGACATCGCCGAGAATATCGACGCCCGCAACCCGGGCCGCGACAATCGCCGGATGGTTGAGCGGGATGCCGGGGCTCGGCACCAGCGCGGCGATGCCGCGCCAATCGAAGTCGGGGCCTTTTCGAATCGGGATGCCGGCCCGCGCTGCCGCGGCCACGCGTTCCGGCGAATCGTCCCAGGCGAGGACCTGGTTGCCGCCCGCCATCAGCGCACGAGCCGTCGCCATGCCGCTTCGGGCGAGACCGAGAATCGCGACGCTGCCGTCGAAATGCGATGTGCCTACTATCATCCGGTCACCTCAATTTGAGCGTCGCCAAGCCGGCGAGCGCCAGGATCACGGCGATGATCCAAAAACGGATGACGATGGTGGATTCGGCGTAGCCCTTTTTTTCATAATGGTGATGGAGAGGGGCCATTTGAAACACTCGGTTACCGGTCAGCTTGAACGACGCCACCTGGACGATGACCGAAATGGTCTCCAGCACGAACAAACCGCCGACGATTACCAGAACCAATTCATGCTTGGTCATGACCGCCACCGCGCCGAGCGCGGCGCCCAAGGAGAGAGAGCCGGTATCGCCCATGAAGACCATGGCGGGTGGGGCGTTGAACCACAGAAATCCGAGCCCGGCGCCGACCATCGCGGCGCAAAACACCGCTAGCTCGCCGACTCCGGCAACATAATGAACTTGCAGATATCCGCTGAAGACAGAGTTGCCGACCACATAGCAGATCAACGCAAAGCTGATCGCAGCAATCATGATTGGCACGATCGCCAAGCCGTCTAACCCGTCGGTAAGATTTACCGAATTGGACGCGCCGACCATGACCAAGGCGGCGAACGGCAGGAAGAACCAACCGAGATCGACGAGCACGGTCTTCACAAAAGGGAGCGCCAGGCCGTGCGACAGCGAATCGTCAGAGATCGAAGTGATCCAGATGCCGGCCGCCACGGCGAGAGCGATTTCGACGACAAACTTTATTTTGGTCGGGAACCCCCGGCTTGAGCGGTTGCGCACCTTGATAAAATCATCGACGAAACCGACCGCACCGAAGCCGACGGTGACAAAGAGGATAACCCAAACATAGGAATTGGTGAGATCGGCCCAGAGCAAAGTGCCGGAAAGAACACCGAGAAGAATGAGAAAGCCACCCATTGTGGGCGTACCTTGTTTGGTCTTGAGATGGGATTCCGGTCCGTCCTCGCGGATTGGCTGGCCGCCGCCCTGACGGGCGCGGAGAGTCCGAATCAACATCGGACCGACCAGAAAACTCACCAATATCGCGGTGACGATCGCGGCGCCGGCGCGAAACGTCAGATACTGAAATACATTGAAGATGCCAACAGAATCGGAAAGCGGGAACAGGAGATTATAGAGCATCGGTTTTCCTATCCAGCTATCCGCGCCGCGCCGGGCGCCGTTGCGGGGGCTGCTTCCGCGGCATGTTTTAAGGCATCGATCAGAGCCCGCATCTTGACGCCGAGCGAGCCTTTGATGAGCACCACATCGCCCGGCCGAGGCGCTGCGCAGAGTGCGGGCAGCAAATCGGATGAGGTCTCTGCCTGGCCTGCCTGCATGCTATTGGGCAAGGCGGCATAGAGATGGGACATGAGCCGGCCAACGGTAAAGACGAGGTCGACGCCAGCTTCTTGCAACACCGGCGCCAGAGCGACATGGGCTTCGACCGCGTTTGCACCGAGTTCGAGCATGTCGCCGAGCACGACGATCCGGCGTGCGCCTGGAGCGGGCGGGATGTTCTTTAAGCTGCGGATGGCCGCGCCAACGGCGACCGGGCTGGCGTTATAAGATTCATCGATCAGTTCATATTCGCCGCCCGGCACGGCGAGGCGATGACGCGCACCCCGGCCAGCCGTCGGCTGATGCAGGACAAGGGCGGCGGCTGCCTCAATTAGCGGCGCGCCGGCGGCAACAGAGGTCGCCAAGGCCGCCACACTATTGAGTGCCCAATGTTCGCCGCTCAAGGCCAGGCGATAGGAACAGCGCACGCCGCAGATTTTCGCCTCAACCTGCCCACCTTCGCGGTCAGGCGTCCAAGCGAGCAAGCGCGCCTCGGAATCGCCGCCGCAGCCGAAGGCGATGATGCGCGCCGCGCCCGCTGCGCGTGCCCGAGCCGCGAGAAAATCAAAATATCTGTTATCGCGGTTGAGCACCGCTACTGCGCCGGGCTCAAGGCCGGCAAAAATTTCCGCCTTGGCCTCTGCCACGGCATCGACATGATCGAAAAATTCGGTATGGACCGCCTCAACATTGGTGATCAGCACGACATGCGGGCGCGCGAGGCGGGAGAGCGGGGCGATTTCCCCCGGCTGGTTCATGCCGAGCTCGAAAACGCCGAACGCGGCTTCCGCCGGTAAGCGCGCCAGGCTCAACGGCGCGCCGATGTAATTGTTTAGATTGCCGGCGCTGAGAGACACGCTGCCCGCCACCGCGAGGGCGCGGCTGATTAGGTCTTTACTGCCGGTTTTACCGACGCTGCCTGTGACGGCGACAATACGTGCCGTACTCCGCGCGCGCGCGGCCCTGGCCAGGGCGGTCAGTCCCTCGAGGCTGTCGGGCACGATCAACAGCGGCGCTTGGGCGTTGGCGAAATCCGCCGCGCGCTCCACCATCGCCGCTGCGGCGCGGGCATCGAGTGCCTGGCGTACATGGTCGTGGCCGTCATGATTGGGCCCCTTGAGGGCGACGAACAAATCGCCCGGCACGAGGGTGCGGCTATCGATGGAAACGCCGTCGGCGCGCCAATCGCCAATCAATTCGCCGCCGGTGGCCTGGGCGGCTTGCGCTGCGCTCCACAGGGGCGCCGCCACTTTTTCCGCAGTCGTCATGACGATATCCGCGAGGGCGCGGGTGACTGAGCCATTGCGGCGCGGCGCGCCACCTCGGCGTCATCGAATGGGATCATTCGCCCGGCGGTGCTCTGGCCCTGCTCATGCCCTTTGCCGGCAATTAACAGCAGGTCATTGTCACGCAACTCGGCAATCGCTGCAGCAATCGCCTCGCCGCGTCCGGCAATTTCGACGGCGTCAGGGCAGGTGGCGATGATGTCTCGGCGAATCGCCGCCGGGTCCTCGTGGCGCGGATTGTCGTCGCTCACGAACACCCGGTCCGCCAGCCGGGCGGCGATTTCGCCCATTTGCGGGCGCTTGCCGGTATCGCGGTCGCCGCCGCAGCCAAACAACAGAATAAGGCGTCCGCGGATATTGGGCCGCAGCGCCAGAAGCGCCGCTTCCAAGGCATCGGGTGTGTGGGCGTAATCGACATAGATCGGCGCGCCGCCCAGCAGCCGGGCAACCAATTCCAAGCGGCCGCGCACAGTGGTCAACAGCGGCAGACCGGCCGCTACCTCGTCCCCGGTCATGCCGGTAGCGATGGCCAGTCCGGCGGCGGCCATCATGTTCTGCACCTGAAAGGCGCCAGGTAAGGAGATCGACAAATCGTAAGTCTTGCCGAGCAGTTCCAGCTTGATGCGCTGGCCAAAATTCTCATCAGTCCGCGACACCAGGCGGATTTCGCCCGCCATGCCGCCAAAACGTATGATGTCGTGACCGCGGGTGCGGCAGATATCGGCGATATGCTGGTAGTGCGGCGAGTCAGCGTTCAGCACGGCATGACTGCCCGGCGCCATTACGTCGTCAAATAGACGCGCCTTGGCCGCCAAATAGCTTTTCAGGTCGCGATGATAATCGAGATGATCACGCGTAAGGTTGAGGAACGCGGCGGCCGTGAGGCGCACGCCATCCAGGCGGTATTGATCGAGACCGTGACTCGACGCTTCGAGCGCGCAATGCGCCACGCCGGCATCGGCGAGGGCCGCCAGGGTGTGATGCAGCGTTACCGGATCGGGAGTCGTCAATGCCGCCGCCGTGGTCGGGCCGTCGCCCTCAACGCCGAGACTGCCGAGGCTGGCGGCTTTATATCCGCGGCCACGCCATAGTTCGCGGATGAAAGTGGCGGTCGAGGTTTTGCCGTTGGTGCCGGTGATGGCGGTGATCGTGCGGGGTTGGCGGGCAAAAAAGCGAGCCGCCATCTCAGCGAAACGGCGGCGTGGATTGTCGTCCGAAATCAAACATGCGCCGGGTGGCGCCGCGTCGCCGAGATCGGTTCCGGGCGGCGCCAAAATGGCGGCGGCGCCGTTCCGCAGCGCCTCGGGGATAAATTCGGCGCCGCGGGCGCGGCTGCCGTCCAGCGCCGCGAACAGGAAGCCCGGATGGACTTCGCGCGAATCCGAAGTCAGGCCTGTTATCTCCACATCCTTGCCCTCATGCGCCCTGCGGCCTTGCCCCGTTAGTTCAAAAAGACGCAAATCGGCGGCCCTTTCCATCGGCCCGCACCAACAAACGTTCTGTTTCTTCTTCGTCTTCGCCCGACGGCCGGATCGCCATGACGCCCAACATTGGTGCGATCTGTGAAATTATTCGGCCGACCGTCGGCGCAGCATTCCAGCCGGCGGCAGCGTAGCCATGCGTTGCCTTGGTGCCGTGCGGCTCATCCAGCATCACCAGGACCGCGTAGCGCGGCGCATCCATGGGGAAGGCGCCGACGAAGGTGGTGATCAGGGCGTTTTTCTTGTAGCCGCCCGCCACCGCCTTTTCCGCCGTGCCGGTCTTGCCGCCCACCAGATACCCTTCGGCTTCAGCCTGCTTGCCGGTGCCGTCTTCGACCACCATCCGCATCAAAAGGCGCATTGCGTCGGAGGTCTCGCGCGTCACCACGCGTGTGCCGCTGACCTCTCCATTGCGCCGGAGCAAGGTCGGCGGGCGGGTAATGCCGCCGTTCACCAGGGTGGCGAAGCCGCTGATCAAATGAAGCGGAGTTACCGCGATGCCATGGCCGTAGCCGATGGTCATGGTGTTGATTTCACGCCAGTGGCGGGGCGACAAGGGCCTACCGTTTTCGCTCAGCTCAAGCGGCAGTGGCGCGAGCATGCCGAGGCGGCCGAGAAATTCTTTTTGGCGCTCGGCGCCGACATCTCGGGCCATCTGCGCGGCGCCGATATTCGACGAATGGACGAAGATTTCCGGAATATCGAGCCAGCGGTTTTGCGGGTGATCGTCGCGGATCACAAAGCGCGCCACGCGGAGTGGCTTGGTGGCGTCATAGCGGTCACTGAGATTGACTACGCCATAGTCGAGCGCCATGGCGGTGGTAAACGCCTTGAAGGTCGAGCCCAGTTCGTAGACACCAAGAGTCGCGCGGTTGAAGCGCTGATTTGGGCCACTGGAATTTAGATCATAGGGGTTGAAGTCGGGCAGGCTCGAGAGCGCCAGGATTTCACCGCTGTGCACATCAAGCACAATGCCGGCACCGCCTTTGGCACCAAATTCTGCCATTGCGGCCGCTAATTCGGCATTGACGATATGTTGAACGCGGCTGTCTAGCGACGTGACTAGGGCGCCACTATGACTTGCCGCCAGGTTCTTCAGATCGGCGTCGCGGGCGGCTTCCAACCCGGCCAGGCCGCTATTGTCGACACCTGCGAAACCGAGGCTATGGACGAACAACGAGCCATGCGGATAAACGCGCCGTTCCTCGCGCTTGAAGCCGAAGCCAGGCAGGCCAAGACGGTTAACGGCATAATATTGTTCGGGCGTGAGATTGCGCTTGATCCAACCGAAATTTCCTTTGGCGCCGGCTTTGCGGAATATCTCTTCGCGCGCCAATTCAGGCAGAACGCTGATGATTTTATCCGCCGCCTCATCGGCATCGGGTACCTGGGTCGGGTTCACATAAAGCGATTGCGAGGGCAGATTGGTTGCCAGAAGGACGCCGTTGCGGTCGACGATGTCGGCGCGCTGAAGCGTCAGCAGGGCGCCATCATGTTGGGCGATCTGTGTGGCGTCGGGCCCGCTGTTGAGAAGCGAAAGCTGAACTAGACGGGCGCCCAATATGACAAAACAAAGCGCGAAGATTGCGCCGGCAACTATCAAGCGGGTGCGCGCCGTTTCGAGCGGCCGGCGCGCATCTTGGGCGCTGAGTTTGTCGATCCCGCTGGCGTCACGCATTTCACCGGCGGCATCGCGCCAAGTGCGGACGGAAAGTTCGCTCATTGTTCAGTACCTTGGAATGCAGGTGCGAGGGTGAAGGAACTCATCTGCGATGGCGTAACCGGCGTCAGTTCCAAATGGCGCCCAGCCAAACGGGCCAATCGCTCGGGGCGGTTCAGAAAACTCCACTCCGCATTCAACACGTGGATTTCCTCCTGTTGCGCGATCGCGGCGCGCTCCAGAGTTTCCAATTCGTTTTCGAGGCTCTGAACTTGATAGCTGACGAGCAGCAGGGCGATCGTCACAATGGCTGGCAAGCCGATCCAAAGAATGAGGGCGGGGCGAATCATAACGCTGCTTTCTCGGGCCAGGCCGGCGCCGGCGTGCGTGCCGCTGCGCGCATTCGTGCGGAGCGCGCCCGCGGGTTGGTGCGGCACTCAAGATCGGTGGGCTTGCGCGCTCGTTTGCTCAGCAAGTTAAAACTGGGTTGCGGCATTTTTGTGGCGTCGCCGATGGATTCAGGAAGATGGCGGCTCGGCCGGGGCAGCGCGCCGGCGCGCTGATTGAGAAATGTCTTAACGCGGCGATCCTCAAGTGAATGGAAAGACACCACAGCCAGACGGCCGCCGGGGCTGAGCATCTGCTCGCTGGCAGCGAGGCCCAAATCGAGCTCACCGAGCTCGTCATTGACGTAGATCCGGAGTGCCTGAAAAGTGCGCGTGGCCGGGTCGATACCGCCGGCGCCGCGGCGCACAACAGAGCGAACGATATCGGCAAGTTGGCTAGTGCGGGTGATCGGCGCCTCGGCGCGCGCCGCCACAATCGCGCGGGCAACGGCCCGGGCGCGGCGCTCCTCGCCATAATCATAAATGAGATCGGCCAGCATCTCCTGCGAGGCGCTATTGATGACTTGTTCCGCGGTCGGCCCGCCGCTGCCCATGCGCATGTCGAGAGCGGCGTCGTAACGGAAGGAAAATCCGCGCGCCGCATCGTCGAGCTGCATGGACGAAACGCCGAGATCGAAGGCGATGCCATCGACTTCGCGAATGCCGTGCGGTGCCAATAATTGTTGCATCTCACCGAAACGGCCCTGAATCAGGGTGAGGCGTCCTGGGTATTGCGCTGCCAGTACCGCGCCTCTGGCGATCGCGGCGGGGTCGCGGTCGATCGCGCAGACCCGACATGCCGCTGCTTCTAGAAGGCCGCGGCTGTAGCCGCCGGCGCCGAGGGTGGAATCGACATAGATCGCACCGTCGCGCGGCGCCAGAGTCTCCAATACTTCGGCCAGCATGACGGGAGTGTGCCCGCTCTCAGGGCTGACGGGCCCCATTCCGGAGCGCCGTGAGGAACCGCGGGCCATCAGCTCACAACCTCCGGAGTGCAGTTCTGCGCCACGCTTTCGAACTCGGCCGAAGCGCCGGCGATGGCCTCGCCGAGGACGGTTTCACCGGCTTGAGGTTGCCAGATCTGGAACGTATCGCCCATACCGATGAAGGCGGCGGTGTCACTGATTCCGGCATGCTCCATGAGGCCGCGCGTCAGGATGACGCGGCCTTCCGGGTCGAAACTCAATCGTTCGACCTGACCAAACAATGCCATTCGGGATTTAGGCATTTTTGGAGCGAAAGGATTGGCGCTTCCAAAATTGGTGCTAAGATTTTCCAGCCAGTCTATGCCTGCGCCGTCGATGGCGGGCAGGCCCTCTGGAGAGGGAAATACAACGATGCCAGGGAAACTCAGTTTGGCGAGCTCATTGCGGAACGACGCAGGAACGGAAACCCGTCCCTTGCGGTCCACCCTGTTGACGACATGGCCGGTAAATAAAGCCAAGTCCGTGCTCCCCAAATAAAACCGTGCCCCACGCGTGTTGCCTAAAAACCCATGGACGGCGTAATTACGACGCCCAACCAAGCATTTGGGACATCATGGTATATCGTGGGAAAGTTTGGGCGTCAAACGCTTTTCAAATAAATATCAAGTCTTTGGCAGCAGGTATTAATGCAAAGCAACCGGATTTTATTGGCGAAAGAACTTATTGAGCGGTCGGTTACCTGCGCCCCAAAACGGAACTTCAAATAACCGAATGTGAATATTGTTCTTATTATGTTCTTTTTTTGGCGTGGAGCATGCAATGACGCTGGTGTTCAGCTTGCTACTGTATATTGTTATGCCAGCGCTGTGAGCCACCATATGTAGAAATATCAAGCAATATTACTCACTTTCTTAGTAACGGCGGGTAAGGGCCTGTTTTGTCGGAGAATAAAGCGCCAGACGGCCTGTAAGCCGGGTTCTGTGCGCCGCAAATGGGTATCCATTTACGGGCGATGACCATTCCTCTGGGACGCTCGTCGCCGAGCGCCTCTAGCGACCGACCCGGGCGGCGACGCGGGAAATCGCCTGCCGATTGCGAACAATCGAGCTTGCCGC
Organism: Pseudomonadota bacterium; assembly: GCA_027624955.1. Classification (NCBI taxonomy): domain Bacteria; kingdom Pseudomonadati; phylum Pseudomonadota; species Pseudomonadota bacterium. Next base: position 3,504 of record JAQBTG010000034.1, on the reverse strand, counting down.
CCCTATTTGGTCTTGCTCCCGGAGGGGTTTACCATGCCGCCACCGTTGCCGGCGGCGCGGTGCGCTCTTACCGCACCCTTTCACCCTTACCCGCCGGTATCGCGCAAGCGCGAATGCCGGACAGGCGGTTTGCTTTCTGTGGCACTTTCCCTAGGGTCGCCCCCGCCGGGCGTTACCCGGCTCCGTCTTCCCGTGGAGCCCGGACTTTCCTCGACCCAATCCGCTCAGCGAATTAGGCCGCGGTCATCCGACCGTCTGGCAAAGTTCAGATTATACCGCAAGGTGGCGCCGTCAAGCCGCGCGCCCAGTTCGCTCCAAAAGATGGTGCAGAATCGCTCGGGTAGCGCCATCGGCGACACCATCCACACGGGCTTGGCGGAAATGGCGTTGAAACGCCCGCACAATGGCTTCGCTTTCCTCGCCATAATGTCCATCGACCCAAAGGCCATAGCCGAAGTCGAAGAGATTTTTCTGTAGAGCCCGCACGTCCGGTCCGGAAGCGCCAACGCCGAGTGCCGTTATTTGAGGCTCCGGCTCGCCGGTCGGCTGCGGCCACAGGCCGATGCCATGATGCGCAAGGCGGGCCCAATCAAATAATTCGCCGGGGTCTTGTTTTCTGAGCGGCGCAATATCGGAATGGCCGACCACATTGGCGGCAGGAATTTGATGACGCGAAACAACATCGCCGGCGAGCGCGATCAGGGCGTCCATCTGGCTGCGCGGAAACGGCCGATAGCCGAACTCGTGGCCGGGATTTACCAGCTCAATGCCGATTGACGTGTCGTTCACCAGCTGGCGCCGCTGCCAATTGCTCAACCCGGCATGCCACGCGCGCATTTTCTCCGGCACGAGGCGATAGGTTTGTCCGTCTTCATCGATGCACCAGTGCGTACTGACTTTGGCATCAGGGTCGCGCATGCGGTCAAGCGCGATCGCGGCGCTTTGCATGCCGGTATAATGCAGCACCAATATGTCAATCTGTTCGGCGCCGTCCGGGCGCGCGTCCTGATTTGGGGTTGGCCAGTCTTTATAGGATGGCGCCATAAAAAGCAGTTTAACCTAGCTTTTGCGCCGGCGTGCGCGGGCTGGTTTCAGCTTTGGCGTCGGGTGGTCGGCGAGAGCGGACGATTAGAGTGACCCCGATCAGGGTTACGAAGCCACCGAGCGCCGTCGGCCATGTCATCGGCTCGCCAAGGGCAAAGATTCCCGACACCACGCCGGAAAACGGGACCAATAACATGAAGCCCGTGACCCGCGACACCGGATACCTGGCGAGCAAAAAATACCAGATCCAGTAGGCCAGCACGGTTGAACCCACCACCTGATAGACAAGTGAGCCATGCAGGCGCCAGTCGGCAACCAGAAAACTCTTCAATTGTCCGGTCTCGAAAATGAGCGAGCAAGCCAGCAGTATGATTGCCGAAAACACTGACATCCAAGCGTTCAAAGCCAGAGGCTCGACCGTGGTCAGTTTTTTGGCCTGAATATTGGCGATCGCCCACATGATACAGGAAGCAAACATTAGGCCGATGGCCAAGCCGTTGTCGAAATGTCGGGGCTCGCCGACCAGCATCAGCACGCCGCCGAATGCGATGGCGATGCCGAGAATGCCGACCCAGCCCGGCCGGTCGCCGAGGAAGAGGGCAGCAAGGATCACGGTGAGGGGAACTTGAGATTGCCAGATGATGGAAGCGGTCGAAGCTTCGACACCCATCTCGAGGGCAATATAAAACAGACCGAAATGGCCCGCGCCCATACTGCAGGCGAAAAGCATGACCGCTTTTAACTGACCGCGCGGCAAACGAACGAACCATACCAGCAACAAGGAAACCGCGATAAAGCGAAGGGCCAAGAAAAACAGCGGTTCCATGTGGATAGCCGCATATTTGCTGGTCACGAAACCGAAGCCCCACAGTATCGCCATGGCGATGGCGAGTAGGATATGGAGCGGCGTCATACGGTGTCTGGTCTTGAAGCGCCCGGCAAGGCTCGTCTCATTTCATGCCGCGCAGTTTTTCGACGCGGTCATAGGCGTCATTGATATGCGCAACCTTCTCGTTGGCCACATCGATCATCTCCTGCGGTAGCCCTTCCGCCATCAGGAGGTCGGGATGATTCTGGCGGATGAGCTGGCGATAGGCGCGTTTGATTTCTTCATCGTCGGCGTCACGTTCGACCCCTAGAATTTCATAGGGGTCGGCATCGTCGGAGCCGAGATGACTTGAGAAAATACGATCGAAATCGCGATCATCGAATTGGAATATGCGCGCGACGTTTTTGAGAAAGGCGAGTTCAGCCGCGTGAATTACGCCGTCGGCTTGGGCGATATGAAAGAGCGCCGCCAACAACTCCTCGCGGACCTGGCGATTATGCGGAAATATCTCCATGACCTGTTCAGCATAGGGTTCGAAGCCGGTTGATTCCTCGCGCGCCTCGTTAAAGATTTGGCCGACCTGAGCCATTTCATTGTCGGGTACTCGGAAGATGCGCTTGAACGCCTCTATCTCGTCGCGCGTAACTTGGCCGTCAGCTTTAGCCATCTTGGCGCAAAGTACGATCAGGGCGATGGCAAAGACTTGCCGTTTGGTCTCGATTCCGGAAGTCGCCGATCCCTGCGCAAGGCGGCCACGTGTGCTTGCCCGGTCGACAAAATGACCAGCCGCGACGCCGACCAGCGCGCCGATCGGCCCGCCCAGGGCAAAGCCCGCAGCGCCACCAATAATCTTACCCCAAATGCTCATCGACGATCCCCTCGCTGAGATCGGAGCAACATAGTCCGCCGACCCGATTCGCGCCAGTGTCCAGCCGGGCAGAGCGGCTCAAAAGCCAGAATTGCGAGATATGAAATTCTCTGTTGCAATAAGCGTCGAGCGTTGGAACCATTCGTCGCGGAATGTGAGGGTGCTGGGTCGCATGTCCTTCACACGGGAGCGACCAGCGCCACGAGCCATAGCGCCCCTATGAATTGGCGCCTAACATGGGAGATATCATGAGCGATAAAGCTGGCGAGCCGCGCAGCGTGGCTCTCGTGGGTCCCTATACGAGCGGTAAAACGACACTTCTCGAAAGCATGTTGTTTATTTCCGGCGCTATTACCCGGCGCGGCAGTGTACGCGATGGCAACAGCGTCGGCGACGCATCGCCGGAAGCGCGCGTACGCCAGTCCGGTGTCGAAGTCAACACGGCCACTTTCAATCATGCCGGCACGCAATTGACGGTGCTGGATTGCCCCGGTTCCGTCGAATTTTCCCAAGAAACCTTCAATGCGCTGATGGGGGTCGATCTAGCGGTCGTCGTGTGCGAACCAGATATCGGGCGCATTTGGACCATGGGCCGGCTGTTCAAGTTTCTCGACCAGAACAATATACCTTATCTGGTGTTCGCCAATAAAATCGATGAATCGACAGTTCGGGTGGCGCAACTCATCGAAGCTCTTAGCCCGGATTATTCATGACGGCCACCGGATTTGAGCGGGGCGAGCGGTAGCGGCCGGGTTTCCGACGG